>CALYYZ010000161.1 GCA_945607165.1 uncultured Ruminococcus sp.
AGTGCAAAGGATATTATTCTCGCAGTACTCAGAGTAATGAGTGTAAAAGGCGGAGTAGGAAAGATTGTTGAATACGGCGGAGACGGCGTTAAAACCCTTACTGTACCGGAAAGAGCTACAATTACCAATATGGGTGCGGAGCTTGGTGCTACAACATCTGTATTCCCCTCAGATGAAACTACAAGAGAATTCTTAAAAGCACAGGGTCGTGAGGAGGACTACACTGAGCTTAAGGCAGACGATGACGCTGTTTATGATGAGGTTATTGAGATAAACCTTTCAGAACTTGAGCCTTTGGCTGCCTGCCCTCACTCTCCCGATAATGTAAAGCCCATTAAGGAGCTTGAGGGAAAGAAAATTGACCAGGTTTGCATAGGTTCCTGCACAAACTCAAGCTATCTTGACCTAATGAGGGTTGCTCATATTCTTAAGGGTAAGAAGGTAGCTGACAATGTTTCTCTTGCTATCGCTCCCGGAAGCAAGCAGGTTTTCAATATGCTTGCGTTAAACGGTGCTTTGGGAGATATGATTGCAGCAGGTGCAAGAATTCTTGAAAGTGCCTGCGGTCCCTGTATCGGTATGGGACAATCTCCGAACAGCAGCGGTATTTCACTTAGAACCTTCAACAGAAACTTTGAAGGCAGAAGCGGAACCGCAGACGGCCAGATTTACCTTGTTTCACCTGAAACAGCGGCAGTTTCTGCACTTAACGGCGTATTTACGGATCCTCGTTCACTCGGCGAGGCAGCTAACATAGAGATGCCCGAAAAATTCCTTATCAATGATAATATGGTGATTGAGCCGGCTTCCGTTGAGGAAATGGACAGCGTTGAGGTTCTCAGAGGTCCAAACATTAAATCATATCCCAAAACAAGCCCTCTGACTGATTCTATTGAAGCATCCTGCTCGCTTAAGGTTGGAGATAATATTACAACTGACCACATTATGCCGGCTGGTGCAAAGATTTTGCCGCTTCGCTCAAATATTCCGAAAATTTCAGAACACTGCTTCACGGTGTGCGACAAGCAATTTCCGGAAAGAGCAAAAACTCTCGAGAAAAGTATTATTGTCGGCGGAGAAAACTACGGTCAGGGCTCTTCCCGTGAACACGCTGCACTCGCTCCCCTATTCCTCGGTGTTAAGGCTGTTCTTGTTAAGAGCTTTGCAAGAATACATAAGAGCAACCTTATTAATGCAGGTATTCTGCCTTTGACATTTAAGGATACAGCAGATTACGACAAAATAAAGCTTGGGGATATGCTCGAGCTTCCGAATGTTAAAGCAGAAATTGCAGCCGGCAAGGCAGTTACTGTTATAAATAAAACAACAGGTGACACCATTATGGCTGACTGTGAGCTTTCCGACAGAACAAGAGAGATTATTATTGCAGGCGGTTTGCTTGATTATACAAAGGAGAATAGCTGATATGGAAAAGATTAAAATGACCACTCCTCTCGTCGAGATGGACGGAGACGAAATGACAAGGGTAATTTGGCAGCAGATTAAGGATATTCTTATTCTCCCCTATGTTGACCTAAAGAGCGAATACTATGACTTAGGTCTTGAACACAGAAATGAAACAGATGATCAGGTTACAATAGACAGCGCAAACGCTACAAAAAAATACGGAGTAGCAGTAAAGTGCGCTACTATAACACCTAATGCAGCAAGGATGGACGAATACAACCTGAAAAAAATGTGGAAGTCACCAAACGGTACTATTCGTGCCATACTTGACGGAACTGTTTTCAGAAGTCCTATTCTCGTAAAGGGAATCACCCCATATATTCCCACATGGAAAAAGCCTATATGTATTGCCCGTCACGCTTACGGTGATGTTTATAAAAACACAGAAATGCGTGTTGAGGGCGGCAGCAAGGCTGAACTTTGCGTTACAAAGCCCGACGGCACCGAGGAAAGAAGTCCTATTTTTGAATTCACCTCAGACGGTGTAATTCAAGGTATGCATAACATTGATAAGAGCATTGCTTCCTTTGCCCGTTCCTGCTTTAACTATGCGCTCGACCAGAAGCTTGATGTTTGGTTTGCTACAAAGGATACAATCAGTAAGGTGTATGACCACAGATTTAAGGATATCTTTGCAGAAATCTTTGAAAATGAGTATAAGGATAAATTTGATGAAGCTGGTATTGAGTATTTCTACACCTTAATTGATGACGCTGTTGCCCGTGTTATTCGCAGCGAGGGCGGATATATGTGGGCTTGTAAAAACTATGACGGAGATGTAATGAGTGATATGATCGCTACTGCTTTCGGCTCACTCGCTATGATGACAAGCGTACTTGTATCCCCTGATGGAATTTACGAATACGAGGCTGCTCACGGAACTGTACAGCGACACTATTATAAGCATCTTAAGGGCGAGGAAACCTCTACAAACTCTGTCGCTACCTTATTTGCATGGAGTGGTGCGCTTAGGAAACGAGGCGAGCTCGACAAGCTTCCTGAGCTTATGGATTTTGCAGATAAGCTTGAAAAAGCCACAATCAAGACTATTGAGGACGGCATTATGACCGGTGACCTCTATGCAATATCTTCACTTGAAAGTAAGACAAAGGTCAACACAGAAAACTTCCTCAGAGCTATTGACGAGCGTCTTTCGGCATCTCTTTGATTTTCAACTAAAGGAGCATTGTAATAATGTCAAAAAATGACAGCATTTCAATGTCGGTTATCAGGCGATTGCCTAGATATTACCGCTTTCTATCAGAACTAAACGAACAGCATATTGATAGGATTTCTTCTACTAAGCTGGCAAACATTATGAACATCACAGCTTCACAGGTAAGACAGGATTTAAACTGCTTTGGCGGTTTTGGTCAACAGGGCTACGGCTACAGCGTTAGTCAGCTTAAAGAAGAAATAAAGAATATCTTGGGACTTAACAATAACTACAAGGCTATCTTAATCGGAGCAGGAAATCTCGGCAAGGCTGTTGCAATGCATATGAGCTTTGAAAAACTCGGATTTGAACTGGTCGGCTGCTTTGATAACAACGAGAAAAAAATCGGACAGCAGCTGAACAATATTATCGTAAAACACGAAGATGAGCTTGAGGACTTTTGCACTTACAATCATATTGACACAGCCTTTTTATGTATTCCGAGGATTTGTGTTGAAAATGTTCTTGACAAGCTTTACGCACTTGGGATCAAGAGTTATTGGAACTTCAGCCACTATGACATTACCAGACATCACAGCGACACAGTGGTAGAAAATGTCCATTTAAGCGACAGTCTGATGACATTAAGCTACAGAATGAATAATGCTGAATAATATCTCACAGGGCAGCCGCTAAAACAACGGCTGCCCTTAAATATAATCATTTATTCAATTTCTTTAAGATAAAGCTTCTTTGCCGAGTGTTTTCGAGCAGTTTCATATGAATTTAAAAAAACAGGCAGATCACTCAAAATTAGCGATCTGCCTTTAGTACTGTTAAATTTTATTTGCAAGCGCTCTTTCAAGCCAGATATCGGCAATATCCATAGCAAGGTAAAGTCCCTTTTTCTCGCTTGTTTTAATAAGCTGTTTTCTTGGAGAAAGATCGGGATCTGTTGCCAAAAGCTGAATTGCAACCTTGTCGGCAATCTCGTTACCGTTTACTTCTTTTTTTGATTTAATGTTCATTCTGATTACATACGGTTCTTCCATATTTCCGTAGTATATCTCATCTCCGCAACGAACAAGGGGTCTTCCTTTGTAGGTTGGGAACTGCTGT
>CALYYZ010000162.1 GCA_945607165.1 uncultured Ruminococcus sp.
CGACAGATATCTTGCCGGAGCCGTATGTAGTTGCAGCCTGACCAAATCCCTGCTGTTTTGTCATACCTGTGAAATCAATAAGATTGTCGGGTATTTCATTAATAAATCTTGAAGCCTTATTATAAGTAGTTGAACCAAACAACATTCTTGAACGGGTCTTTGTCAGACAGAGCTTTTGCTTTGCCCTCGTAATTCCGACATAGGCAAGTCTGCGTTCTTCGTTTAGCTCTTCGGGATTCATTATTGATGAAATTGAGGGGAAAACTCCGTCCTCCATTCCTGCAATGAAAACAACGGGAAATTCCAAACCCTTTGCACTATGCAAGGTCATCATAACACAGGTATCGGCTTCGGCATCGTAATTATCAATATCTGTCTGCAAGGAAACCTCCTCAAGAAAGGCGGAAAGGTTAGCTTCCTCATCATATTCTTCCTCAAACTTAATAATATTTGAGGAAAGCTCTTCAATATTTTCTATGCGAACCTCAGCATTATCCTTTTCTGTTTTCAGATAGTTTTCATAGTTTGTATGCTCCAAAACAAGATTATATAATTCCGCAAGAGAATAATCACCGCTTTGCTCCGCTTCAATAAGGCCATCTATAAGCTCAACAAAAGCTTTAAGCTTTGAAGCAGCCCGAGAAAGCTTTGGGTAATTATCTGCCTCTTTAATTACGGAATAAATGCTCTCCCCTATTGAAGATGCAATTTCAGCGGCATAGCTTAAGGTTGCATTTCCGATTGAACGCTTGGGAACATTAATAATTCTGCTAAGCCTTACATCATCATGGGGATTGTTGATAACCTGAAGATAAGCTATCATATCCCTGATTTCCTCACGGTCATAGAAGCGATGCCCACCGATAATCCTATGAGGTACGCCGCTTCTGGAAAGTGCCTGCTCAATGGCATTTGACTGAGCATTCATTCTGTAAAGAATAGCAAAATCTGAATACGGTCTGCCCTGTTCGGCACCCTTTAGAATAGAGTCGGCAATAAACGCAGCTTCATCTCGCTCGGTTTCACAGGTATGAACCTCTATCTTATCGCCCTCACAGTTTTCAGTCCACAAGGTTTTTCCTTTTCTCATAGTGTTGTTTGAAATAACCTCGTTTGCAGCATTGAGAATATTCTGTGTACTTCTGTAATTCTGTTCAAGACGAATTATTTTTGCTCCCTTAAAGGTGTTTTCAAATGAGAGTATATTTTCGATTGTGGCTCCGCGAAATTTGTAGATACTCTGGTCATCATCACCTACAACACAAATATTTCCGTGCTTTTCGGCAAGAAGGCTCACAAATTTGTATTGTACTTTGTTGGTATCCTGGTACTCGTCAACCATGATATATTTAAACTGATTTTGATAATACTCGAGTATTTCCGGACACTTTTCAAAAAGTTCAACCGTATTGCAAAGCATATCGTCAAAATCCATAGCGTCGGCTGTTTTCAGCCGTTTCTGATATTGTTCATAAATTTTTGCAACCGAAGCCTTTCTGTTATCAAACTCGGCTGATTTCAGAAGCTCACCGGGAGTTTGCATTTTATCCTTAGCCTTTGATATTTCTGAAATCACCGCTTTTGCCGGCAAAATTTTTTCATCAATATTAAGCTGTTTCATTATATCCTTTATGACCTTTTTCTGATCATCTGTACCGTATACGGTAAAGTGGCTTGTGTATCCGATTCTGTCTCCGTATCTGCGAAGAATCCTCGCACAGGTTGAGTGAAATGTAGCCGCCCAAATATCAGAACCGCCATCAGGCACTGCGTTGCAGATTCTCTCTTTAAGTTCTCCCGCAGCCTTGTTTGTAAATGTAATTGCAAGAATCTGCCACGGCCTGCAAAGTCCGGATTGGAGAATATAGGAAATGCGGTTAACAAGGACAGTAGTTTTACCTGAACCGGCACCGGCGAGAATCAAGAGAGGTCCTTCTGTTGTAAACACAGCCTGCTGCTGCATTTTGTTCATATGTGAAAAGTTATTTTTTATGTCGTTAGTCATTTTTTATTCCTTTCCTTAAAAAAAGAAAAGGGCGAACCGAGTCCGCCCATAATCGTGTTAAAACTAAACAAGCACAGAAGCCTATGCTTTTACCGATAAACACGCAGTATTGTTATCGGAATAAATTATTTTATGAATGAATAGTATGTATCAAGAATCTTCGGAGCGTTCTCAGCTACAATCAATGAAACAAAATTGCCGTCCTTTGTAACCTTACATTCTTTCACCATACTAACCTTCTCGGGAGTGTAAGAAGTGTACTGGCTGTATATTGCATTATAACGGGTTGTCAGAGCACTTTCAACTCTTGCAGCCGCATCAGCGTCAACAGCTTCAACGAGCACTATCTCTACGGGTGCATTGTTGTTCTTGTCAATTTCAGCAGCAAACTGCTTAACATCGGCAGTTTCAATGCTGTAGTACTTATTGAGGTCATCAGCACTTGATAAACTTTCAAGAGAAAGACTGAAATCGGAATTAATCTTACTCATAACCTCGGAAAGCTTAACCTCTTTAGCCCCGCAACCACAAAATACAGCGAGACAAAGAGCTACAACAGCAAAAATTGAAATAATCTTTTTCACAACAATTCCCCCATATATTTTTATAGAGTAATCAACGCCGAACAGCAGTACGGCGTTGATTACTTTGGTCGAGGTGACAAGATTCGAACTTGCGACCCCATCGTCCCGAACGATGTGCGCTACCAAACTGCGCTACACCTCGAAATATACCGCAATATATGCGGTAGTAAAACAGCCCCGATTTAATTCGGGGCCGTATGGCTGTGGAATAGGGATTCGAACCCCAACAAACAGAGTCAGAGTCTGTCGTGCTACCGTTACACTATTCCACAAAGTTTATTGCTACCGAATGTGCAACAGTAGTTATTATAGGGCAAAAAAGGAAAAATGTCAATAGCTTTTTTAATTTTTTTTATTTTTTTCGTATTCTTATATCGCTGCCCAAAAAATCGAGTTTTTGAGCATTGCCGCTGATCCTTGAAACAAATCTTTCGGTGTATATTTTTTCAAGGTCTTTCATTGTAAGATTCGTGTTGACAATAATTGGCTTTTGAGCGAGAAGTCTTGAATTAAAAATATTGTAAAGCTGAGATACCGAGAACTGGCTGTGAAACTCGGTACCGAGATCATCAACTATCAAAAGATCACAATCCAGCAGCATATCCGCAAGCTCGTCCCCTTCATCTGTCTTTGAGAAATACTGCTTTTCGAGCTTTTGCATTAGTGATGGCGCAGAGGTATAGATTACTCCGAAGCCCTTACGGATTGCCTCGTTTGCTATGGCAAGAGAAAGATGGGTTTTTCCCAGCCCTGTTGCGCCCTTCATCAGTATGCTTTCAGAATCCTTGCTAAAGTTTGAGGCATATACTTTGCAATAACGCAGAATCTTTTCCATTTGATTATAAGGAGAAACGCCTAATCGGGGATCAGTTTCTTTTGCGTAGTAATCAAGGCTGAAGGAATCAAAGGTTGAAAGAGACAGCGGTGCACTTCGATTAAGCTCCTCGCAGGCACAGGACACTAAAGCCTGCTTTAAACACTGACAAACGATTGTTTTACCGTTTTCTTCAATGTATCCCTTATCATTACAAATTTTGCAAAAATATTTTGGCTCAAAATAGTTTTCACTGTAGCCGTTTGATTTAAGCAGCTCTCTAAGCTCTGACTGTAGAAAAAGATTTCGGTCACGCAGTGACTTCATCTGAGTGAC
>CALYYZ010000163.1 GCA_945607165.1 uncultured Ruminococcus sp.
AATGCTCTGTCTTGCACCTACCGTTTTATTCGGCTGTCTTGTATCCATTTATAGGGGCTATTTTGAAGGACAGCGAAATATGACTCCTACCGCTGTTTCTGAAATTATAGAAGCTGCGGTTAAGCTTGTATTCGGTGCGCTGCTTGCCTATGGCATAATGAAATTAGGCACAGATTCGTATGCTTCTACCGGATCTTTTTTGTGGTTTACCTTTAAGACGCAAACAGAAGCTCTTAATACAATTCTTGCATTCTCTGTTGCAGGAGCAATTTGCGGAATTTCCTTGGGAAGCTTTGCTTCTTTTCTGTTTGTTTACTTAAAGTTTAAAATAGGGGGAGACGGAATTCCGGAAGAATACTACCGAAATTCCGTTGAGGCAAGACAAAAGCGAGAGACCTTTATGGTCATTCTTAAAACTGCCTTGCCGATAGCAACCGGCGCCTTTATTATGAGCATAGGCTCTATTATAGATCAGATTATTTTGCAGCGAGTTTTGCTTAATATGGCGGAAACAAATCCTCAGATTTTGTATTCCCAATATCACGATTTTTATCCCGACAGTGTATTTTTTGAAAAACCGCTTACCATTCATACAAGTCTTTGGGGCAATTATTCCTCAGCACTTACTCTTATGCAGCTTGTTACTGCGGTAACGCAGGTTTTCGGTTCAAGTGCAATGCCAAATGTTACAACTGCATGGACAAAAGGGGATAAAGCAGAGCTGAAAAAATCTATTGAAACAGTAGTCCGCATGACAATGATCTTTACCCTTCCGATGTCCTTAGGGCTGACTGTGCTTGCTCATCCGATAATGGGATTTATATATTCAGATCCGGCAGTAGTTGAGATAGGCGGAAATGTACTTATTACAATGGGCATTACTACAATCTTTACCGGCGCTATTACTCCTGTATGCAGTATGCTGCAGGGAATAGGAAGAGTTAAGCTTCCTATGAAGCTGTATGCTCTGTGTATGACGATTAAGATTGCTACCTCATGGATATTTGTAAGTATTCCTGAAATCAATATCCAAGGTTCAACATCAGGTTCCTTGATATCATATGCAATTATTTTTGTAATCGGAATGTATCTCCTTATTAAGTATTCTGAAATAAAGCTTGATTTCTTTGGCACGACAGTAAAACCGCTAATCGGTTCTGTCTTTAGCTCCGTTTCTGCATTTTTTACAAATATGATGATTTCTCAGTTTGTTCCCCAGAGAATATCAACAATAATATCAGTATTAGTTGCCATTATAGTATACTGTGTCGTTTTATTTGCAATAAGGACTTTCTCTGAGACAGAAATTAAATTGTTGCCAAAAGGAGAAAAAATAGCAAAAGTACTTGCAAAATTGCATATTATTAGGTAAAATAAGTACTTGTGATATATTTTATTAAGATTTATTTGGGTATTATACGGAGATGTTTAAATGGATTTTTGTGAGAAAGAAACCTACGGTTTTAAGGACTTAGTTGAAATTGTAAAGATTCTCAGATCTCCCGAAGGTTGCCCTTGGGACAGAGAGCAAACTCATAAGTCTATTCGTTCAAACTTCATTGAAGAAACATATGAGGCAATAGAAGCTATAGATACCGATGACACAGAACTATTAAAAGAAGAACTGGGTGATGTCCTTTTACAGGTTGCTCTCCATTCTGAAATAGAAAGTGAAATCAATAGATTTAATATTGATGATGTCTGCGATGGTATTTGTAAAAAGCTTATAATTCGTCATCCTCATGTTTTCGGAAATGTAAATGCAGATACTACCGAGCAGGTGCTGAAAAACTGGGATGCAATAAAAATGCAGACTAAGGAACAAAAATCTCAATCACAGGCAATGCTCAGTGTATCCAGATCGCTACCGTCACTTATGCGCAGCACAAAGCTTCAGCAAAAAGCATCTAAGGTCGGTTTTGACTGGGATAATGTCGACGGGGCATTGAACAAACTGTTCGAGGAATGTTCTGAGCTAAAGGATGCTATTGATTCAAATGATATTGATAATCAAAAGGAAGAACTCGGAGATGTTCTTTTCTCTGTAGTCAATGTTGCTCGCTTTCTTAAAATCGACAGCGAACAAGCACTATACGATGCCTGTGATAAATTTACCAACCGTTTTTCAAAGGTCGAATCCCTTGCAAATGAAAGGGGAATTGATATGAAAACGGCATCACTTACTGAACTAAATTCCCTATGGGATGAAGTTAAAATACAAAAGAAATAATTTTGGAGGTTTTTTAAAGATGAAAAAATCAGAACTTGTTGCAGAAATAGCAAAACAGAGTGGACTTGACAATAAGTCAGCAGAAAAGGCTCTTAAAGCTACAATCGATACTATAATCAATGCAGTAGCGGAGGGTGACAAAATTCAGCTCACCGGATTTGGTACATTTGAGCAGCGTACAAGAAGAGCAAGAACAGGTTGTAACCCCAAGACAGGAGAGACAATCGAGATTCCTGCTTCAAAGGTTCCTGCTTTCAAGCCCGGCAAAGGCTTTAAGGATATCGTAAACAAGTAATTAATTACTATTCAAGAGCCGTGTTGATTTTTTCGTCAAGCGGCTCTTTTCTCATTATAGGAGGTATTATGAGATTAGATAAGTACTTAAAGGTTTCCAGATTAATAAAACGCAGAACTATAGCAAACGAGGCCTGTGATGCAGGTAAAATTGTGGTTAACGGTAAAACGGCAAGGGCATCTTATGATGTTAAACCGGGAGATATTATTGAAATCACACTCGGTTCAAGATCTGTTAAGGTGAAGGTAGCTGTTGTAAAAGATGTAGTTCGTAAGGAAGAAGCTGAAACAATGTACGAGGCTGTTTTGTAAACAAAAACAGATTTCTGAATATACTGTTACTGAAACAGTATAAAGGAAGCGATTTAATGCCAAAGGTGTATCTCAGTCCGTCACTTCAGGAGTATAATCCGTATGTTGACGGCGGAAACGAAGAGTACTATATGAACCTTATTGCAGATGCAATGGTTCCGTACCTTATTGCAAGTGGCATAGAGTTTGAACGAAACCGCCCGGATATGTCACTCAGTCAGGCAATAGCTGATTCAAATAGCAGCGGTGCAGATCTGCATCTTGCAATACACAGTAACGCATCGCCGCCCAATTCTGCCGGACAGAATACCGGGGCAGATATTTACTATTACCCATCAAGTACCAATGGAAAACGGTTTGCAGAAATAATCAAGGATAACTATGCTTCAGTTTACCGTGAACCATTAAATATTGATATTATTCCCACTACTTCCCTCGCAGAGGTCAGAAGAACCTCTGCTCCTTCTGCTTTAGTTGAGGTTGCATACCACGATAACCCAACGGAAGCGCAATGGATTCGGGATAATATTAACGAAATAGGGAAGAGCTTGGCTCAATCGGTAGCTGAATATTTTGGAGTACCGTTTATTCAGCCATAGTAAATTGATAAGATTCTAAATATTTATACACTGAAACAAGGTCTGTATGCGTTATACAGATCTTGTTTTTTGTAAAATTAGAACTAATTGTTTACGCAAGTGCAATAAACATTTAGAATTTCTCACTTAATCGTACGAGGATATTTGTTTTGTACCAATACCTGATATAAAGTAGACTGTATTAGTCTGCTCACCATACAGATTGTTGGCGGTACAGACTTATAAAAACGGGGACACCGAAAGGTGTCCCCGAAACAGCAGTAACAAACTGCTTTTGC
>CALYYZ010000164.1 GCA_945607165.1 uncultured Ruminococcus sp.
CTGTCTGGTCATGGGTTACATAGATAAAGGTTGTGCCGAGTCTCTGATAGAGCTTTGAAATCTCTGTACGCATCTGAGCACGGAGCTTTGCGTCAAGGTTTGAGAGAGGCTCGTCAAGAAGGAATACCTTAGGATTACGAACGATAGCACGACCGAGAGCAACACGCTGTCTCTGACCGCCGGAAAGAGCCTTAGGCTTTCTGTCAAGGAACTGCTCAATTCCAAGAATACGAGCAGCCTCTTCAACTCTGCGCTTAATCTCCTCCTTGGGAGTTTTTCTGAGCTTAAGACCGAATGCCATATTATCATAAACAGACATATGAGGATAGAGCGCATAGTTCTGGAAAACCATTGCGATATCTCTATCCTTGGGAGCAACATCGTTTGCAAGAACATCACCGATGTAAAGCTCGCCCTTTGAAATATCTTCAAGACCTGCGATCATTCTGAGTGTAGTTGACTTACCGCAACCGGAAGGACCAACAAGAATAATAAACTCCTTATCCGCAATTTCAAGATTGAAGTCCGTTACCGCAGTAACTCCTCCATCGTAAATTTTGTAGACATTTTTCAGTGTAACTTTTGCCATTTACTTAACCTCCAATAATCCAAAAGCAATAAATAATTATTACAAGTACTAATATACCACTGAAAAATGAATTTTACTATACTGATTTTCACTAAATATGCTTGTGATATTTTATTTAAAAAAGCTACTTAATAAAAAATTGACCCTTATTTTAGTGTATATTGCCGATAAAAACTAACTCTTTTTCTAAATTAGTAAGTAATTTGCAACAACCTATAGGCAATTTGCTATCCAAATATAAATTTCCTATTGATATTCGTGAAAGTTGCACAACCTTTATTCCGCATGATAAAAACATTTTTTTGACCTGGTGAAATTTGCCTTCACATATTCTGACGATTCCGATCATTCTGTTTCCTTCGGGGGATATTTCGAGCTTTGCAGGCAAACATCTTGTGCCGTCTGCAAAAACTATTCCTTCCTCAAACCTCTTTATTGTTTCATCGGTAATTTCACAATCAAGGTGCGCAATGTACTGCTTTTGAACATGCTTGGTCGGGGAAAGCATTCTGTGGGCAAAATCGCCGTCATCGGTGATGATAAGCAAGCCCTCGGTGTCCTTGTCAAGTCTGCCGGCGGGGAAAAGCCCCTTGCGGTACATTTCTTTCGGGACAAGATCAAGCACGGTTTTGTCATATTTATCAGCAGTTGCAGAAACTACACCGGCAGGCTTATTAAGCATAATATAGATATGCTCGCTGTACTCAAGAGTGCGTCCGTCTACGGAAATTACGGAGGCTTCGGGACTGCATTTATATTCGGGTTTTTTAATTATTTCCCCATTTACAGTCACTTCACCGCACCTAATGAGCTTTTGAACCTCTCTTCTGCTTCCTATGCTTTGTGAAACGAGAATCTTATCTAATCTTTCTTCTTTCATATTTTAAATCAACGGCAAATCAGTGCTGCCGTATTCTCCGCTTGTAAGATGTCCGCCGATCACCTTGTTTTTACAAACAAGAATTACAGCGTATTTTTTCTTTGAGCCGTTAAGCTCATAGGTGTATTTTGTAGCCTGCTCGCCTTTTTGTCTTGAAAGGTCAAGACCTATCTTGATTTGCAGGCGGTTATAGGCTTCATAGGTACTGTTGAAATCAGAGGGAATCTTTATCTCCTGAACAGCTACGGGAGTTCCCTTTGCACTTAGTCCAAACTGTTTTAAAAAATCCTTTCGCCCATTTTCTCCCTTTGCATAAAGAGAGTATGTCGAAAGCTCGTCACAGGTGGCTGTATCCGGAAGCTTGCTCTGCACGGAAATCATACACACAATGCAGATAACAGCCGAAATAATTGCAGAGGACGCCAAAAACAGCTTCAGACCCTTTGAGAAATTGACCTTAACATTAAACACAAACATAATTAATCCTCCGACAACACTTGCTGTATTAAAGTGTATGCCGAAGAACAAGCTTTAATGTCAAACGGAAAGCAAAGGCAAAATGTCGTGTGCACTGCGGGCAAAAAGCTTTGCTCCCTCAGCTTTCATAGCCTCAACATCACCGTAGCCGTATTCGACTCCGACAAAATCCACTCCGCACTGCGCCGCACCTCTTGCGTCAAAGCAGGTGTCACCGAGCATTACAACAGCGTCTCTGTCAGCTTCAATAGTTCCGCCGAGCGAGGATACCGCATAGGGAATCAAATCCTTTTTATCCTTACGGCTTCCGTCAAGGGCTGAGCCGCACACAGCGTCAAACAAATCAGATACTCCAAGGATATCGACGATTTCCTTTGCAAAGGCTTCGTACTTTGAAGAGCAGACCGCAAGCCTTGCGCCCTCAGACTTCAGGGCAGTAAGCACATCTTTTATTCCATCGTAAAGCTTATTGATATATTTGCCTTTTTCATCGTAATATTTTCGGTAAAGCTCAACGCCCTCTTTTGCAACCGATTCGGGATACTTGCACACCTTCATAAAAGTATCTATGAGGGGCGGTCCTATATACAGTGTATAATCGTCAAGACAAGGCTTTGGCATATTAAGCTCATCAATCGCATGCTCAAGTGACGCTCTTATTCCGCCTGCACTTTCCGAAACCGTACCGTCAAGATCGAATAAAATATATTTGTATTTAAGCATTGAATTTTTCATCCGCCTTCATCTGAAATTTTTCTGCTTTTACGCTGACTCTTTTGTGGGTTCCTACGGCTATCTCTCCTGCCTCATCACGAGCAAAAACCTCAAATTCAAAGGTTCTGCCGTCTGACGATGTTAAGACGGCGGTCGCAGTGACGCTTGCACCCAAAGGAGTTGGACTTATGTGATTTATTGAAATATTTGTACCTACAGTGGTAAGCTCATCATTGTCAAGCTCGTTTTGTGCGAGCTGAGCCGCTGCATTTTCCATCATTGCAACAACAGCCGGAGTAGCCAGCACCATAAGGCTGCCGCTGCCCATTGCACAGGCAAGGTTTTCCTCTTCTACCTTAAAATTAACTGAAAAAGCCTTTTCACTCATAATTATTTCCTTTCAACTGTTGAAAAAATACTGTTTATATAATATTAGTTAATTACATCATTTACATAATACATTATTCCGTTAAATAAGGCAAGTAATTGCCGTAAATTTTGGAGCAATGAAGAGCGTTAAATTTGCAAATTTACATTGAGATTTCGGAGCTGTTGTGCTATAATGACGAAGTATACGATATAGTTTGACTAAATTCAGATTACGAGAACAATATTTAAGCGATGGAAAGAGGAGAAAAAACAAAATGAAATTAGGTATAGTCGGTTTGCCGAATGTTGGAAAAAGCACACTTTTCAATGCAATAACAAATGCGGGTGCCCAGAGTGCAAACTATCCTTTCTGCACGATAGAGCCGAATGTGGGCGTTGTTGCCGTTCCGGACAAGCGGCTTGATAAGCTCGCCGAGATGTATGACCCGGACAAATATACCCCAGCCGCTATTGAATTTGTTGACATTGCAGGTTTAGTCAAGGGTGCTTCCAAGGGTGAAGGGCTCGGCAACAAGTTTTTGTCAAATATAAGAGAGTGTGACGCAATAGTTCATGTTGTGCGCTGTTTTGAAAATGACGACATTATTCATGTTGAAGGAAACATCAACCCCGCACGAGATATTGAGACTATCAACTTGGAGCTGGTTTTGTCTGA
>CALYYZ010000165.1 GCA_945607165.1 uncultured Ruminococcus sp.
GCAAGGTCTTGTGAAGACTTGTTACAACGGCATCGGCTCCGCAGGAAATTGCAGTAACAGGCATATCTTTGCAAAACGGAAAATGTGCACCGTGAGCTTCATCAACAAAAAGCCTTGCTCCATATTGTTTGCATATAGAAGCAATGGACGAAACATCTGACACAACGCCTTCATATGTAGGGGATGTCAAAACAACAAGCTTTATGTCTTTATTTTTTTCAAGTGCCTGTGCGACAGAATCGGGATTTACGGAGGTAGCAATTCCGTAGTCATTGTCATATTGAGGGACTATATAGTCTGCCCTTAAGCCGCAAAGCTCAACTGCGTTATATACAGATTTATGACAGTTACGAGCTATTAACACCTTATCACCAAAATCAGTCATGGCTCTGATTGCAGACAAAATACCGGAAGTAGCACCGTTGACAAGTAAAAATGCTCTTTTTGATCCCCATATATCAGAAGCCCTATCCTCTATGGCTTTTATACAGCCGTTTGGACAGTGCAGATTGTCAAAGCCGTCTATTTCTGTTATGTCAATAGAATAAGGTAAAATCGGATCAATAGTCATTCTTTTATGACCGGGCATATGAAAAGGATATATGCCGTTTTCACTGTGTTTTTTCAGCTTGTCTGTCAGCATCAGTTTGTACCGAATTCCCTAAGCTCAAGACCTTTGTTATGCTCTAATGCCCAATTAATGCTCCAAAAGCTTGTAAAAAGCAATAGATGATTGCCCCTTAAATCCTGTATACGCTTGGTATCTGATGCAAGGTCAAGTGTTTTTGGATCGATATCATCGTTTACAATCCAACGAATATACTCATACGGAAGTCCTTCCATAACTATATCTACATTATATTCGTTTTCAAGACGGTATTTCAGAACATCAAATTGCAGAACACCTACTACTCCTACAATTACCTCTTCCATTCCGGCATCAAGCTCCTGAAAAATCTGAATGGCGCCTTCCTGAGCAATCTGGCTTGTTCCCTTAATAAACTGCTTACGCTTCATCGTATCTTTCTGACGGACAAGTGCAAAATGCTCCGGTGCAAAAGTTGGTATTCCTCTGAACTGCACCTTATGGTTAGGGGAACAAATAGTATCTCCAATAGAAAATATACCCGGGTCAAAAACTCCTATAATATCTCCGGCATAGGCTTCTTCAACAATTTCACGCTCCTGTGCCATAATCTGCTGCGGCTGAGAAAGGCGCATTTTTTTGTTTCCCTGAACATGGTATACCTCCATATTCTTGTCAAATCTGCCGCTGCAAATACGCATAAACGCGACTCTGTCACGATGAGCCTTATTCATATTAGCCTGAATTTTGAAAACGAAGGCAGAGAAATCCTCGGACATAGGGTCGACATCTTCGCTAACGGTTTCTCTGGGCAGCGGAGATGTGGTGAGCTGTAAAAACTGCTCCAAGAAAGGCTCTACTCCGAAATTTGTCAGAGCCGAACCGAAAAACACAGGGGTAAGCCTGCCGCAGCGCACATCCTCCAAATTAAACTCCTCACCGGCACCGTCAAGCAGTTCAACATCATCAAAGAGATCTTGTTTATGATAAATACCTATAATATCTTCCAAATCCGGATCATCAAGAGTGAGTTCCTGCTTTTCAACCTCTTTTTGACCGTTATTTGCCGTAAAGGACAGAATTTTCTTTGAATTTCTGTCATACACACCTTTAAATTCCTTACCCGAACCTATCGGCCAATTAACAGGATAGGTTTTGATTCCGAGCACATTTTCTATATCTTCCAATAAATCAAAAGGATTCTTTGCGTCCCTGTCCATTTTATTAATAAAAGTGATTATCGGTATACTACGCATTACGCAAACCTTAAACAGCTTAATGGTCTGCTTCTCAACGCCCTTGGAACCGTCTATCACCATTACAGCAGAGTCCGCCGCCATGAGTGTACGATAAGTATCCTCGGAAAAATCTTCGTGTCCAGGAGTATCAAGAATGTTAATGCAATAACCGTTGTATTTAAACTGCAAAACTGACGAGGTAACGGATATACCTCTCTGTTTTTCAATTTCCATCCAATCTGATACGGCGTGTTTAGCTGTTCTCTTACCTTTTACCGAACCGGCAAGGTTAATTGCTCCTCCATAAAGCAACAGCTTCTCGGTAAGCGTTGTCTTTCCGGCATCCGGATGAGAAATGATTGCAAAAGTCCTGCGTTTATTTATCTCTTCTCTTAGAGAACTCATATAAGCATATTCCTTTCGTGAAAACCTATTAATCAAGCGATAGCTTGTGCACATCGAATATTTTACTATTATTGCCTGCTGTATGTCAATAATTATTAACAAAAATAAAATAAAATTAAATTAATACAAAAGCTTGACAAAATAGTTAAAATATTGTAATATATCATCGTAAGGAACAGAAAAAACGATTTTTCCTATTTTTTCATATACCTTCCAACTTGAGCCGGAAACAAAAGTTTCCGGCTCAAAACATTATTGATATTAATTTCTGATAGAAAGTAGACTTATATTTGCGAGGATATTTTTCGCAAGACAAGGACGATAATGCAGTATTCCGGTAATTAAACACTAAGATTGTCAGCTTCTTATTAGATATTAGTATGAGGTGTATTATGTCAAAATCATTTGGTATTTATATTCATATCCCTTTTTGTAACAGCAAGTGCCCGTATTGTGATTTTTTCAGTGGAAAAGGAAACGAAAATCAATACAGTAAATACATGGACAAATTGCTCGAATTAATTGAATATCATTCAAAAAGAATAAACCGAACCATTACAAGTGTTTACTTCGGAGGCGGAACTCCGAGTGTGATGGGAGAAGAAAGGCTAAGCAAGATTCTAAACCGGATAAAAACTCTTTTTAAGCTGTCTGATAATGCAGAAATCACTTTAGAAGTGAATCCTGACACAGGAAAAGACTTTAATTTCCTATTGCTGAAAGAAGGCGGCTTTAACAGAGTTTCTATCGGTATGCAAAGTGCAGTGAAAAATGAATTGGATATCTTGGGCAGGATTCACGATGCTGAAGATGCAAAAAGAACAGTTGTACAGGCACAAAAAGGCGGAATTAATAATATTTCACTTGATCTGATGATAGGTATTCCGTTACAAAACAAAGAAAGCCTGAAATATTCCATAGATTTTTGCAGTTCCTGCAATGTTACTCATATTTCTTCATATATATTAAAGGTTGAACCCAATACAAGGTTTTATCAGATTAAGGACAGTCTAAATATCCCCGACGATGATGAACAGGCAGAACTGTATATGTATGCAGTAGAGTATCTGGAAAGCTTGGGCTATCGACAATATGAGATTTCAAACTTTGCACAAAAAGGTTTTGAGAGCAGACATAATATTGGATATTGGAGCTGTGACGAGTATTTAGGAATAGGTCCATCTGCTCATTCCTTTTTAGACGGAAAGAGATTTTTCTACAAGCGAGATATGGAAAGCTTCTATGAAAATAAAATATGCTTTGATTGTACGGGCGGTGATGAAGCGGAATATATTATGCTTGCAATGCGGCTAAAAAGAGGACTGCAATTTGATGAATTTGAAAAAAGGTTCAAAAAGTCCTTCCCTGCCAAAAGGCTAAAAAAAATTAAAGCTTATTCAGATTTAGGATATATTGAACT
>CALYYZ010000166.1 GCA_945607165.1 uncultured Ruminococcus sp.
TCCCGACCTCAAAATTTTACCTCTGTTCTTCTCTACGGTAAATCCAACCAAGCAATAGATTTATCACTAGGTCAAATGCAAAAGTAAATGCAAATAACCGGTAAGAAATGTTGCAATAACCCTTGCACAAACGCCTGAAAAATCGAAAAAGTGTTGCAATAAGTTCTGCACGAAATGTGGTATAATCAAGGTGTCCGAAATGCCGGAAAAGAGGAACCATGAAATTTCAACACCTTAATTTAACCAACAGATGTGTAATAGAAAAACACCTGGCGTTTCAGAGCAGCTTTCGGGAGATAGCCGCAATAATCGGGTACAGTCCATCAACCGTCACACGCGAGGTCAGAAACAACCGAGAATTCATCTCATCGGCTCATACTGTCTGTATAAATTACACATCATGTCTGCAAAGAAAACTGTGTGGAAGCTCAGCCTGCTTCGCTCCCTGCAAGACCTGCCATTCACGCTGCTGCCACGATTTGTGCAAACAGTTTGTTCCGCAGCGGTGCAAGCTTCTGGACAAAGCGCCGTATGTATGCACAGGCTGCACAAAGCAGGATTACTGCCGAAAGCAACACGCTTACTATTCAGCCTACAAAGCGGACAAAAAGAGCCGTGATCTCCTGTCCGAATCGCGAAAAAACATCCACGCTTCGGAAGAACAAACGGCTCGTCTGAACGAGTTGTTCACGCCATTGGTACTTAACGGGCAGTCGGTAAGTCACATATTCGCAAACCATTCCGATGAAATTGAGTTTTCCCGCAGAACCATCTACAATTACATTGACAAGTGCGTATTTGATGTCAGGAATATTGACCTTCCGCGAAAAGTCAGGTACAAAAAGCGAAAAGCGAAGCCTTCCGAACCTGCTCAATACGCCTACCGTCAAGGGAGAACCTACGAGGATTTCAAAGCCTTTATGGAGAGCCATCCGGAGCTTGATGTAGTCGAAATGGACACGGTAAAAGGGCGGCGTGAAAAGGGAAAATGTCTGCTGACAATGATTTTCACAAAATATGACCTCATGCTGATATTCCTTATTGAAAGCGCCAGCCAGAAATGTGTTCAGGCTGTTTTTGACGAACTTAACGAGAAGCTTGGCACTGAGATTTTTCAGCGTTTATTTCCTGTTATTCTTACCGACAACGGCGGTGAATTTAAGGGCCCCGACTCTCTTGAAAACACCGATTACGGGGTCAAACGAACCAATATCTTCTACTGTCAACCGATGGCTTCGTGGCAAAAACCTCATATTGAACGAAGCCACGAATTCATTCGTCAGGTGATTCCAAAGGGCGTCAGCATGGATAATTTCACTCAAGCGGACATTACTCTGATGACAAATCACATCAATAGTGTTTCAAGGGACAGCCTAGGCGGATTATGCCCCTATGACTCAGCAAAGGCGTTCATTGGTCGCAAGCTCCCAAAAATTCTCGGTTTGCAGAAAATTGCGCCTGATGATGTGACTCTGCGTCCGACGCTATTAAAATGATAATCTGACATTTTGAAGAGGGCATTTCGGCGCTAACAAATATCATGGATATGGGCGTTGCAATAAATCTTGCACAAATTTTCCTCGCCCTAAGCACTGTTGCGCCCGTTTTTCGCACCATACTAAGTGTTTTCGTCGTTCTGGCTTGATTTATTCGCTTATTTCATGGTTTTTTATGCGGCTTTATACCGGTTTTTTGCATTTACTTTTGCATTTGACCGATGAAAATTGAGGGAAAACAGGCGGAAACTTATGGAAAATCCATGGCGGAATGGAGCGAAAGTCTTGTATCTTACTGCCATAAGTGATATAATGTGAGCAAAGAAGCTATTTCACGCAAAGGAGCGATAAAAATGGAAAAAATGAATCGGGCTGACAAGGCGAAACTGGTATTTCTGCTGCTGTATTTTCTGATACTGACGGTGGAGCGGCTTATAAGCCTTGGGGCGATTTTTACGGGAGATTTTTCCGCCTATGACGGGCTGGACCGGTATATGACCGTACTCACAATCCTGTCCTTAATCGGCGCTTATCTATTTATTTTTTTTAGGTGCAGGTCTGCTTCCTCTCCTGCTGAGCTTTTCGGAAGGCTTTCGGTTGCGGCGGGAATAATCCTGCTTGGCGGAATGGTACACACCCACGGCTCAATCCCTCCTATCCAGTTCGTAAGCTACGGAATGATACTGATTTCAATGGCGATACATACCGCCTCGCAGGTAAAGGAGCAGGGCGGCGGAGTTATACGCTGGCTGTCCTTTAGCTATATAGTTGCCTTTTCCATGGCTATGCCAGAGGCTACACATTATCAACTCAACAAACGCTGTTACAGAGCCAATCCATAAAAACGCCCTCTGAAATCTTCCGATTTACAGAGGGCGTATGCCTGTCTATGAAAGTCGATAATTGCTTATTTTGACTTTCTTCTTTTTGCCGACACAACGACTGCCGCACCAACCACTCCGACTGCCGCAAAACTCAAAGCGATACCTGTGTCGGGATTATCGTCAGGGTCTTTTGTAGTATCTGATGTTTCTTTGCTGTCAGAAGTTGTACTGCTGTCAGAGGTATCGGTATCATTATCCGACGTATCCTTATCATCGGTACTACTATTTTCATCGGTATCTTTGGCGGTAATATCCGCTGTCAGGTTTTCGGGCATATCGTCTTCATATCCCTCGGCAGGAGTGATAACCAGCTTGCCCTTATCTCCGTTCTTAACCGTAAAGGTGACCGAATACATTACTGTGCCATTATCGGGAGCTTTGACATCTGCCCAAGCGAAATGCCCGTTGCTTTCGTTGAATACTGAACCGCTGATTGTATAGAAATCCTCTATCTCAATATCATCGGGCAGCTTAACAGTAAACTCTATCGCCGGAAGCGTTGCAGTATCGGCAATAACCTCCGCTTTTACTGTGTTTCCGTCCTGTTGCGTGTTGATATAATAATCGGCACTTGCCGAAACGGTGAATACCGCCGAGGTCAACAACGCAACAGCAACGCCTGTTATTTGTTTTTTCATACAGAAACTCCTTTTTTTTACCATTATACTCCGCTGATTATCCTCCCTTGTGTTTTGCAAGGGAGGATAATTAGTGTTTTATTGTGCTGAAAAATCGGTTGAGATTACGCTAAACCAACAATTCTTTTCAGAATTGCCGCAGCGTCCATAGCGTTAATGCGTCCGTCGCCGTTAAAGTCCGCCATAAGCGGGTTCTTGCCCGGTTCAATCTCTACTATGTCCTTGAGTATTGCGCTTGCGTCCTTTGCGTTCATAATGCCGTCGTTATCCATATCGCCGTGGCGGTCGCTGAATTCGCAGAGCATAGCGACATAATCGCCCTTTTCAACGACATCGGGCAGGATAACCTTGCCGTCCTCGCCGAGCTTTGCACAGGTTACGAATACCAGCTTGCCGGAAACGTTCTTGTAGAGGTTCGCAAACTTGCCTGCGTGTGCTTTCTTGAATGCGATTTCAAGGCTTGTGGGAACGCCCGTATCGTTGATCTTGAACTGTGTTCCCTCGGTGCCGCGCAGACCGCTGGATTTTGTGCCTGCTGTCTTTATGAATGTGAGGTCAGCCGCCGCAGGAGCTGTTATTTCTGC
>CALYYZ010000167.1 GCA_945607165.1 uncultured Ruminococcus sp.
CTCGAAAATACGACAGATGCAAAAAGGTATTCAGGCTGTGTATGTTTTTCGGGTGTCTAATCTGCGGTATTACGGGAGTTATTTTTATAGCAGGCAGTAATTTGTTTATAAGCTTTTTTACAAATAGCGCCGAGGTTGCAAAATACGCTTTTCTGCGAATGGCTATTGTAATGCTCCTTGAAATACTTACGGGTTCTTACGAGATAAGCTGTGCCGCCCTTCGTGGGCTCGGGCATTCATTGTCGCCTGCGGTTATTACGATTTTCGGCTCGGTTGTTTTCAGAATTGTATGGATATACTCAATATTTAATATATTCCATAATTATTGTGCATTGCTTATTGTCTATCCTATTTCGTGGGTATTGACAGGCACCGCCGTTACAATTGCGTATTTTTGGGTAAGGAAACGTGAGTTTGCAAAGTTGAAAAGCAATCTATGATCAATAATAATTAAAACGGGGCTGTTAATGCGACAGCCCCCATTTTTTCGAGTGAATATCTCTCACCGGAACTTTCCTATATGCGTCAGGAATATGTCAATCTCATATTTTGCTCCGGGGTTATCTTTATCGTTTTCGTGTATGGTGATTTTGCTTACGAAAGTTCTCAGTATCTCGGGCGTCAGTTCTTCAATGTAGATGTATTTGTTTGCCAAGGCTATGAATCTGTCACATAAAAAATGATTGCCTTTTCAATAAATTCACTTCGACTGGAGCAATTATCTTCCTTGTAAATGTTCTGAACCATGTCAAGCGTGGATTCCTTTATCCAGAGTGCAAATTTCCGCTTTACTTCTTTTCTGTTATCCGTTTCATTCAAGTGCAAAACCTCCTTTTTGTTACCGTTTTTCATACGAAACTCTCCAATCTTTTTTCGTTGTAGACGATCGAATACAATCGTCTACAACTTTTATCATACATATTTTCGCATGTCTTTATTTATTAGACAAGACGGGGCGTGATTTGACGGTTACGGCATTAATGCCCCTTATGTATTGAAGTACATATCATAAACGATATAACCGTGTATGCCATCCAATGATCCTTCATATGTCTCCTGACACATCATACATCGGGGTTCTTCCATTGGCCAGCCACTGGTTGGAAAAATGTTATATTCTGATGATGTTCGAAATCCGACTTTATTATAAAAGTTAAAATTTCCTTCAACGGTTATACCCTTGTAGCCCATTTCCTTTACCTTCTCAATTCCCATTTTAAGCATAGCAGTTCCAATTCCTTTGCGAAAATAATCAGCATGAACAGATACCGGTGCTAACATAACAATTTCATAGGTTGGATTATCATCATGTCCTCCCTCTCTTGTAGGCGATAACGGAAAATGTGAAAACAAAAAGTGTCCTACCACCTTGTTATCTAATTCCGCAACAAAGGACAATTCCGGAATATAATATTTCGAATCTCTGATTTCCTCTACTAACGCAATAATATCGGTTCCGTCAGAATATCCTGTTCCTTCTTGAAACGAACGCAAAATCAGAGAAATGACACTTTTATAATCTTTGTGCTCTTCCGGGCGAATTGTAATTTTATTATTCATATGTATATCCTCTCCTCTTATTATTCCTCACAAATTGAGGTTGAACTTATCGAATTGCATTTATTATCCAATCGTCAAGAAACTTCATTTGCTCATCTGTATGGAACCAGTGTTCTCCATCGTCCATCTTGGTTAAGTCATTTACTTCAATACACATATTCATACATAGCATTCTTTTTGTTTGTAAGGCTATGATGCAACCTCCCCTGTGGGACGAGTCAAGTATTATTTTCCTTTTAATTTACAAACATTTTAGAATAATTGACCGGGAAGCTTTAATTTTTCTTTAACCGGAAACTCTTTATCAAATGCTTCAACCTCTGCTTCATCCACAAAATACCCCTGTGGTGTTGAATACTCACCCGTAACTCCATTCAAATATCCCGGAATCAATTCCTTGCACAAAAAGAATGACGCATCTTCACCTTCAGGCAAACCATGATAATGTATGCCGAATTTGCTTGCATAAGTAAAACCGCTCTTTCCGTAAAAGTCAATATTGCCCTCAAAGCAGACAGCACCGCATCCAAGTTCCTTTGCTTTTTCCAGAGAATAGTCTAATAAGATTTTTCCATATCCTTTTCTTTTGAGGTCAGGTGTAATACAAATCGGTCCCATTGTCATTATGGGAATGCTTCTTCCGTCATCTGCCTTGATGATTGCTCTCATAAACATATTCTGACCTATAATCTTACCGTCCAGCTCCATAACAAAATCAAGCTCAGGAACAAATGCCGGATCGTTTCGAAGCTGATTTAATACATAATGCTCAAAGCATCCCGGACGGTATACATTCCAAAAGCTTTCTCTTACCATATTTTCCACTTCTCGGTATTCTTTTTCTTTCTCTAAACGAATTATAATATTATTTGTAATCATTATTTTTTTCAACCTTTCTATTCATTTTATTTATTTTAGATATGTTTTTAAATTTCTGTTATATCGCCATTCTCTACTGCCTCCGATACTGCGTTATAGTAATCTCTTTACTCATTTTTCTCCTCCCGATTTCACTCCATAGCTCTGTATAAACTGCTTTGTATGATTACGCAGAATTTGAGCATACTCCTCATTTTTTCCCGTTTTATCGGACATACTGACAAGAAGAAAAAGCGGAGCATAATACTCAACTGCAAGCAGTTTGGGGTTTTCTTCTTTCAATACACCTTTTTTGTAAGTTCACGAAACAAATCTTCCATATAGGAAACCGGTCCTTCAACAATACACTGACCGTACAGCTCTGCCATTTCGGCATTTCGATATTGCTCCAAAGTCAGCATTCTTCGAAAGAGCAATGCAAAACTATCCTCCGTCCAAAATTTCAACTGTTCAATGGTGTATTTTTCTATATCCTCCCAAGATGTATTTGCATAGGAATCTGCCATATCATCATACTGTTCAACCGGCATCTGATATTCTTTTGCTCTTTGGGCATCAATCTGTATCATTCTGTCAACGATGCTGTCAAAAATATCACGCTTATTTTTATAATGCCTGTATAGAGCACCTTTGGTCATTCCAAGTTCTTCTGCAATGTTTCTGACGGATACAGCCTCATAACCATCTCTTGCAAATAACTGTAGTGCTGTTAATAAAATTTTTTCCTTAGTATCACCCATATTGTATCCCTCCAAAACACTAAAATAATTTCTCTTTGCGTTAGTAAACGACCGTTTATTTGTCAATAGTAAAAAATAAAAAGAGCATAATCATCACAAGCCTATAGGCTGCAAATCTTTGCTTTCCCTTATGCAAAAGCAGAAAATGAAACGCTTATTTTTTAAAATGAAACGGTCTGGGAGTTTAGTGTCAGAATAAAAAATCGAGCAAAAAAACACACCTAAAGACTGACTTTTTTATTACAAAACAGCCATATTCAGCAATCACTCTGACACTTTACTAAAGGTTAAAAGTGCCGTAAACACTGATTACAAGCTGTTTTTAACCATAAAAAATGAACCGCAATTAAGATACCCTTTGTATCAAAATTGCGGTTCTTATTTGGTGGAGGTGAGGAGAATCGAACTCCTGT
>CALYYZ010000168.1 GCA_945607165.1 uncultured Ruminococcus sp.
GTCATGGCTGCGGTCATAATCTTCTCGGAGTCGGTGCATTAATGGGCGCAGTCGGCTTTAAGCATTATCTGGAAACGGAAGGAAAAACCGGAACCGTGGTGTTTTTCGGTTGCCCTGCCGAGGAGGGTGGAAGCGGAAAAACATTTATGGCTCGGGAGGGCTGCTTTGATAAGCTTGATTTGGCTTTAAGCTGGCATCCAAACGATTGCAATATGATGCCTCCCGGACCGGTTTTGGCTAATGATTCCATTCGTTATAGCTTTACCGGTAAAGCATCCCATGCGGCGGCGGCTCCGGAAGCGGGAAGAAGTGCGCTTGATGCGCTTGAGTTGATGAATATAGGGGTTCAATTCCTCAGAGAGCATATTCCGTCAACTGCAAGGATTCATTATGCAATAACGAACGCAGGAGGAATTTCGCCCAATATTGTTCAGGCAAATGCATCGGCGCTGTATCAGATAAGAGCGCCGTTTGCACCTCAACTTTCTGATCTTTATGAGCGTGTCAATAATATAGCAAAAGGCGCAGCTATGATGACAGGAACGCAGGTTGAAATCAAATTTCTGAAAGGAACCAGCAATACTGTACTGATTCCGGCTCTGGATGAGGTAATGTACAATAATATGTGCGAGATTCCAAATCCGGTTGAGTGTGCTGACGATATTGAGTTTGCCCATGATATTGTCAAAACTCAGACGCCTGCCGACAGGATTCCTGAAAATGTCTTTGATTTAAAGCCCAGGAATTGGAACAAGTCGGTAAACATTCCGATTCCGGGTTCTTCAGATGTCGGAGATGTGAGCTGGGTTTGTCCTGTTTCACAGTGCGGCACAAGCACTTGGCCGGTAGGAACTGCACCTCACAGCTGGCAGGCTGTTGCCTGCGGCAAGAGTGATTTTGCGCACAGGGGAATGTTGTATGCCGGTCAGATTATTGCAGCAACGGCTATCGATGTTTGCAATAATCCCGAAATCATAGCAACCGCTTGGAGACAGTTAAAAGAGAAGACAGGGAATCATCCGTATCATTGCCCGATTCCACCGGAAATTACGCCGGAAATCCTGGAGTCTGAAACAACATAAGCACCAAGCGTTTTTTCAAAAACTTCCTTGTAATGCTTAAACATTTCTATGTAATCACACTTATCTGACAAAAACTATCCTCAAAAATTCTATAAAGCTTTTAATCTGCTTTTATTGGTAAAGCTATGCTTTGCCTTAATTGTTTAGTATTGTAACGCAAAAGGAACTGCCGCAAATTCTGTTATTTGCGTCAGTTCCTCGATTACCTTACAATCTTTCTCTTGTACTCCGAAAGCTTGAAACTTTTTTTGAAGTGCCGAAAAAGAGCTTTCAAACAATTTTACGAAAAGAGCGAAAAATCCTTATTACGATATAATCCGGATAATATACTTCTGAATTGATGTTGCGTCTTCTATGCTGATATTGCCGTTGCCGTTGTAATACTTTTTAGCCTGATTGCTGAGAGCAGCCGCAACAGTGTGGCGTGTTCCGGTATTTTTTTGAAAGTGAGCCTACTGCCGCTTCCGTAACAAACAATTTGCCGGAAATAATACTTAATGTCATTGCAGTAATCATCAGAACTGATAAAAAGGCTCGGCTCTTTTGCTTCATTTTTTCCACTCCTTAAACACAGCTGTGAATATAACTTCTAAGGGAACACTGAATAAATAAACCTAATAGTAGCTTGCTCTTAGTGCTTGCATATTTTCCGGCAGAATTTCAAAAAAATCCTCGTAATGCGTCACATTACTGCGGTTTATTTGTCCAATCTGAAAAAATAATCGCCGCAAGAGTATTCTTGCGGCGATATTGGCGGAGATGAAGAGATTTGAACTCTTGCGCCGGGGTACTCCCGACCTACCGCATTTCGAGTGCGGACCCTTCAGCCACTTGGGTACATCTCCGTATGTTTTCCTGACTGCTTTTCGGTTAAACTCACTCAATATATTATGTCGGTAAAAGCAGGGGAGAGAGCAAAAATATTGATTTCCAGTGTACATTATAAAAACGACAATGTGTTATTCTATTCAACCATATCTTGCTGCCTAGCATATTTTACTATAAAATGTTCCATATGTCAAGCGGTTGCGTCTTGTTTAGAATATCGGCGTTTTCAGCAGATATTGATATAATTATTTGTGCAAAGCTATAGGATAAATCGCAATTTATCACGAGAAATAAAATACTGATAGGAGAATTTAAAGTTGAAGAATAAAACTATTTCTGTCAGACTGTTTTTAATCATTGTTTTGTGTCTGGCGGTTTCAATCACCTCGGTTGGATGTTCATCAAAAAACACAGGCTCAAATACGGCTTCGGCTTATTCGGAAGCCGATAATTGGGTTTATCTTGAAAAAGACAAAATGTTGAAAATCAAAATCAAGCTCAACGCTAAATTTCAAAGACATAGGGATTGTTATGACGAGAATGGCAATCTCACATACACAAAATCTATGGTATGAAAAACGGCATACACACTACCATTGTAAAAATGAACAGGTAATGTGTATGCCATTTTTTATGTTTTTATGCCGCAAATCCCACTAACCACTTGTATGCTTGGGGGAAATATTCCGACCATGCAGCCTCGTTATGGTCTTTTGTGGTATCTATAAGTGTATTAAGCTTATCCTCAGGATAACCGTTTTCTGACATTTTATTGTAAACCAAATCTACATAAGGAATTGTATCTTTCTCCATTTGGTTTGCTCCGCCGGTATAAAGGAAAACTTTCGGAAGATTGTCAGTATTACTGTAATCATATGAGTCAACTACTGAAGCAATAGTTTCTTCACTGTACATCCAGAATGCAGGAGAAAAAGAAAGCACCTGACCGAATACATCGGTATATTTCATTCCTATATAATAAGAAATCAATCCGCCCATTGAGCTTCCGCCCACACCGGTACTGTCTTTATCTGTACGAACATTATAGTGACTGTCAATATACGGTTTTAATGTATTAACAATAAATTCACCGTATTTATCTCCTGATGGATTATCAACAAATTGTGCATAATCTCCGGCTGATGAATTATTCGGCAATGAAGAGCCGACATTAACCCATTCAGGACTGTATTCATTCCATCTGTCAGGTGAATTCTCAATACCTACAATTATTGCACCCTCATAACCGTTATCCATCATATCGGCAATAGCCTCGTCAATCATCCATTCGCCTGCATATGATGTATACATATCAAAAAGATTCTGTCCGTCTTGCATATAAAATACCGGATATTTTTTGTCAGTATCCTTTGAATCGTAATCATCGGGAAGCCAGACATGAATTGTTCTTGTTCTGTTATCGGAATACTGCGGCATATCAAGCGTGAAGGTTTCAAGAGTTCCGCTTGTTTCTGTTGTATTACCCAAACCATTTCTAAACATTGCTACAGTATCGTTAATTACATTAGTATTTTTGTCAATAACAAAAGTGCGGTTACTTATGTCACCGCCGGTTGAACTTCTTTCAACTATTGACCAAACATTATTACCTGTAGTCCGGCTGTTCTGAATAGTGTATTTGTAGCTTACTTCTTTTCCAATGTTTTCAGAATCCA
>CALYYZ010000169.1 GCA_945607165.1 uncultured Ruminococcus sp.
CCCTCTGTATAGAATATACGAGGGGTGTTTTTCTTGCTAAACAGAAGACGAAAGAGGAAGTTTACCCTGGTAAAGAAAATTATTTTTTCTTTTATTGCAATTTCAGCTGCGATTGTTGTATTCTGTGAATATCATCTGTCTGATTTTCGCCCGGAATATATAAGAGTACAGGCTGAGATTTTATCAACAAATTCTGTCAGCGAGGCTGTTACCGAAACATTGAATCAACTTAGCTATGATTATGATGATATCGCAAAAATTTCATATTCTGATAACGGTTCGGTACAAGCTATTGAAACCGATTCTTTTAAGATAAATCAGATCAAATCAAGCGTAACAAAGGCTGTCCAAGAGAAAATCGCAAAGGTGTATGATAATCAGATTGACATCCCAATCGGAGCGTTTACAAATATTACGGTTCTTTCCAATGCGGGTCCATGCATCACAATGAACTTTAACCTTACCGGAAGCTTTACCTCCGAAATAGTAAGTACATTCGAACAGGCAGGAATAAATCAGACGGTTCATCATATAAGATTAATGCTGACCTCAAAGATAATGACTACATCTCTTGATTATTCAGGAAACATTACCTTTACAACAGACTTTGAAATAGCGCAGTCGGTAATTGTCGGCCAAATTCCGTCCTATTACGGAAACTCTTCTCGAATATACTAAAGGAAACACTGAACAAATTACACTAATAGTATTATACTGTTTGTCTATTTCCCTTTTGTTATTCATTATATTTGAATAAGCCGTACTGTGTCCCTGAAAAAGTCAGGCTACCTCTTTTAATTTGCACAAATGTGTGGTATAATACAAAACTGAGTTTATCTATTATCGTTTGGTATATGCAGCATAAAACCGAAACAAGCAATTTCTTTTGTAAACGGCAAGTTGCGAACTATTATTTAATATGTAAGACATTCAATTATTTGACTCATTTGAAGCATAATAAATACTTGAAAAGGAGGTTTTGTTATGGACCATTTTAAATTAGTTTCTTCCTATAAGCCTACAGGTGATCAGCCCCAAGCTATTCAAAAGTTAGCAGAAGGCGTGAAAAATGGATTAAAAGAGCAAACCTTATTGGGTGTTACGGGTTCGGGCAAGACCTTTACGATGGCGAATATTATCGCTAATGTAAATAAGCCAACCCTTGTTTTGGCGCACAATAAGACTCTTGCTGCACAGCTATGCTCCGAGTTTAAGGAGTTTTTTCCGGATAATGCAGTTGAGTACTTTGTTAGTTATTATGACTATTATCAGCCTGAGGCTTACATTGCAAATACAGATACCTATATTGAGAAAGACAGCTCAATCAATGATGAAATTGATAAGCTTCGTCACAGCGCAACGCTTGCATTATCTGAACGCAGAGATGTAATAATTGTTGCTTCCGTATCCTGCATTTACAGCCTTGGCAACCCTATTGATTATCGAAATATGGTTATCTCTCTTCGCCCCGGAATGGAAAAGAGCCGTGATGAGCTTGTAAAAAAGCTTGTAGAGCTTCAATATGAACGCAATGATGTCAATTTTATACGCAATAAATTCAGAGTCAGGGGAGATGTACTTGAAATATTTCCTGCGTCCTCCAATGATTCTGTTATAAGGGTGGAATTTTTCGGTGACGAAATTGACCGCATATCAGAGATCAATCCGCTTACGGGAGAGCTGAAGGCTATATTAAAACACGCTGCAATTTATCCGGCGTCACACTATATTGTATCTAAGGATAAAATGCAGACCGCACTTGCTGAAATAGAAGCTGAGCTTGAGCAGAGACTTGAATTTTTCAGAGAAAACGGAAAGCTCTTGGAAGCTCAGAGAATTGAACAGCGCACCAGATACGATATGGAAATGCTTCGAGAGATCGGATTTTGTACAGGAATTGAAAACTATTCCCGTATACTGTCAGGCAGACTTCCGGGCTCACAGCCGTTTACCCTGCTTAGTTATTTTCCCGATGATTTTCTGCTTTTTGTCGATGAATCGCATGTCACACTCCCGCAGGTTCGGGGTATGTATGCAGGGGACAGGGCGAGAAAGAAAAATTTGATTGATTACGGATTCAGACTTCCCTCTGCATATGACAACAGACCGCTAAATTATGACGAGTTTTACCAAAAGATAAATCAAGTCATATTCGTAAGTGCTACACCGGGTGATTTTGAAATAGAGAAATCACAGGATGTAGTTGAGCAAATTATTCGTCCTACAGGACTTCTTGACCCTGAAATATCGGTAAGGCCTACCGAGGGGCAGCTTGACGACCTTGTTTCTGAAATTAATATCAGAACTGCAAAAAAGCAGAGGACGCTTGTAACTACCTTGACAAAAAAGATGGCGGAGGATTTAACAACCTACCTTGAAACAATGGGAATCAGGGTTAGATATATGCATCACGATATTGATACGGTTGAGCGTATGGAAATTGTTCGTGATTTGCGTTTGGGTGAATTTGATGTGCTTGTCGGCATAAATCTTCTTAGAGAAGGTCTTGATATACCGGAGGTATCGCTTGTTGCTGTTCTTGATGCCGATAAAGAGGGCTTTTTACGCAGCACTCGTTCATTGATTCAGATTACCGGAAGAGCTGCAAGAAACAGTGAGGGTACTGTTATTATGTATGCTGACAGCATTACCGACTCAATGGATACTGCAATTACCGAAACGCTGCGTCGCCGTGAAATTCAGCAAAAATATAACAAGGAACACGGTATAGTACCTAAGACTATAGTTAAAAAGGTTAACGATATTATTGAAATCTCAACCCATGATGACAGCGAATTTAAAAATACTAAAAAACTGTCTAAAGCACAAAAACAGCAGCTTATAGAGTCGTTAACTAAGGAAATGAAGGCTGCCGCAAAGCTGCTTGAGTTTGAACATGCCGCTTATCTGCGAGATAAGATTAAAAAGCTTCGCGGCGAAAAGTAGAAGAATAACGAATAAGGGGTTTTAGAATGGCAAGAAAGAAAACTAACGAATATGATAATTCCAGCATTACTACGCTAAAGGGAGCTGACCGTGTTCGCAAAAGACCGGCAGTAATATTTGGCTCTGACGGAATTGACGGCTGTCAGCACTCTGTTTTTGAGATTCTTTCCAACTCTATTGATGAGGCGAGAGAAGGCTACGGAAAGCAAATATCCGTTACCCGTTATTCCGACGGTTCAATAGAGGTTGAGGATCACGGCAGAGGAATCCCTGTGGATTTTAACGAAAATGAGCAGAAGTACAACTGGGAGCTTGTTTTTTGTGAGATGTATGCCGGCGGAAAATATAATAATCACGAGGGAGAAAGCTACGAGTTTTCTCTCGGTATGAACGGACTCGGACTGTGTTCAACCCAGTACGCCTCTGAGTATATGGATGTTGATATCCGTCGTGACGGCTATCGTTATACACTGCATTTTGAAAAAGGAGAAAATGTCGGCGGATTAAAAAAAGAGCCTTATTCTAAAAAGGATACGGGTACAAAAATACATTGGAAGCCTGATCTTGATGTTTTTACAGATATAGATGTTCAGCCCGATTATTTTATTGATATAATGAAGAGA
>CALYYZ010000170.1 GCA_945607165.1 uncultured Ruminococcus sp.
GACCGAAGTCTGTCATACAGCCGATTCCGAGGAATATAAGCGGCGGGTAAATGCCGAGCTTAACACCCTGATAGAGGTAATACAGCAATCCGCCGTATTGGGGATTGTCATAATATACTACTCCGTCGATTACAGTTGAAGCATGTCCCGCCGTGCTCACTCCCGCTTCGGCACATTGCTGAGCCGTCATCAAATTCGATACGGGAGGATTCATTATTGCAGGATAAAGGTTAACAAGCAGCATACCGAAAGCTATCGGTAAGAGCAAAAGGGGTTCATACTGCTTCTTAATCGCAAGATAAAGAAGCACTATTGATATACCTATCATTACATAGTTCTGCCAATTCAACTGTGTAATACCAGATGAAGAAATAATGCCTTCTACGGCTTTACAAAAGCCATTAATAATTTCCATAATATCCGTCCTTTCCGAAAAAATAAAACACTAAAACGGGCGTGTATTGTCAAGAACACCGGCATTTGCCCACGCAGAGCGAGCGCCTGATTTTTTAATGCTCTTAATCTTCGCTTTTCCGGAAGAACCGTACATAGTTGCAACTGCCGCAGAAATAACAGCAATCACCTCGTCTGAAATACCGTCTTCAGCAACGGCAGGGACAGGAGCAGGCGGATTTACAGCAGCCGTAGGTGCAGGTGAATCAATCTTAATCTTTTCTTTTTTCTTTTTACCGCTTTTCATAGCCTTTGATACAATAGTGCTGTAGAGCTTTATGACAAGTATCAAAAGAAGAAGCATTGCAAAAACTACAACGAAGCCCGTTAAAACTACCTTCGCCGAGATAATTCCCTTATCAGCCAAGGACATTTCAGCGGTATTGAACATTGCAGCAGCGTTGGAAATGTTCATATTTCTACCCCCATTTTTCTGTTAAGCATATAGGTTAATTATACTTGATTCGCCGTTTATTTTCAATAACAATCGAACTCTGAATATTATTTTGGTGATATAGCTAAATTTAGAAACAATTAAGATAATAATTTGTATTTAATTTGGAAACATAAAACCATCATAAAATATGGTAACGAAGAACATAAATAATTTCTGAAATGTGAAATTATGCTTTGAATGTTTTTAAGAAAGCTATAAAATTTTATTTGTGCGATAGTTTTTACGGGTGAATTAATTAACCGTAATATCATAGTCAAAGCTTTTTCCGAAAGCCGTTGTTAAAGTCACCTTTGCTTTTCCCCGTCCGACAGCAGTGAGCTCTTTACAGGAATTAGACACAGTGACTACGCCGGTGTCTGAGCTTGTAAAGTAAGAATCCCTGAACAGGAATGAGAAAACACACGGTTTTATCAGGCAGGAAAGGCTTATGCTGTCATTGATGTAAAGCTCGACCTCATTCTTTATACTGTCAAACAGAAACGATGATTCTCTTACCGTAACCTTATATGAAGCCGTCAGTCCGTCGGAGGTGCATACTCTTATCGTTGCTGTTCCGCTTTGCTTAGCAGACACCCTTCCCAAGCTGTCTGTCTGCGCCACTGAGGGATTGTCACTTGTCCAACGCTCGGTAATATTCTTGGACGAACCCACATAGCTTGGTTTTCGGGTGATTGTATCTCCTGACTTCAGCTCTACCGGTTTGTCACAAAGTGAAATTTCAGCCTTTTGTGAAGCGATCTCCTCAAGCTTATTACACACAGCCTCTCCGTAAATTTTACGGGCAGGTTGAACTAACGGATGTATACCGTCACCGCCTTCGTACTTTTCTCTGAACTGAAAATATTGGTCGGATATTTCGGAGTTCGTATCGTCAAGCTCAGATTCTCTTGAAATATCAACGCAGTCTATTCCCCATTTTTCAAGCACGGCTGAAATCACATTCCAGTATTTTTCCTGTTCTGTGTTTTCAGTTCGAGTGTGACACAAAACAAAAATCTTTATTGCATCGGGATAATTCTTTGTCAGAAAATAGCATATTGACTCCATCGCTCCGGCTGTGGTATATTCGTCATATTTTCCGCTTTTGTCCTCATCAGGCGTAACCTCTACGATTTTTACTTTTTGGAAAACATCGTTGAATCCGCCATCCAACAAAATTACATCATAAAAGCCGTCCATTTCTAAAATTCGCTCAAGTATACTTTTGTTGGAATCCTTGGTCTTGTCTTTCTGTCTTGCAAGGGTAGTGCCTGCAACCGCACGGTTGGTAATCTGCATATTGCACTTTTCCGCAACATAATTGCAGTAGGAATACAGCGGATTTCCAAAGGTATCTGTCCCTGTGCCCTTCGCCACACTGTCTCCGTCACAATATATTGTTCTTCCGATAAAGTATTCCTCGGTTTTTAAGAGTTGTTTTCCCACCGGCAGCGATGAAAGAGGAATCCGGTTGCTGCAATAGCTTTTAAGCAATGAAATATCCTCACTGTCAACACAGGCATTTGCATTGACATCAAGGCAAAGCTTTTCGTGTTGTGAGAATTTTCTGTTAACATCAACAGAGCTTATCAGTTCAAAATCTGTCACTGTCAGCTCTCCGTCACCGTCAATATCTCCGTAAATAATATTTCCGATTTGAACAAAATTAATATCATTTTCTTTACAATAGCTTTCTGCTGCGGTATTTGAGTATCCGCTAATTACAAAATCAGAGTCCATATAGTAATTCTGACGGCTGACACGCTTTTTTGAAACTGAATCAACAATGTTTTTTTCGGTATCACAGTTGACAGCAAATGCATCGCTGTCGATCTTTATCACCGTATATGGAAGAATAACGCTGTGCAGGCTCGTACAGTTCATAAAGGCTCCATAGCATATTTCATTTATTCCCTCAGATATTAAAACCTTTTTAAGCTTTCGGCAACCGTAAAACGCCCACCATCCTATCCTTCTTACAGACGATGGTATTGTAATTGATTCTATTTCGGAATTATAAAATGCCGTCTTTGCGATAGAGCTTACACTTGTGTTGCCGAGTCTGTCGGGAATAATAACATCGGTATCGCTTCCGTGGTAGGCAGTTATCTCAGCAGATCCGTCGTCAAGAATTGTATATTCAAAATATTTCTCCGCAGACAAAACCCCCGCATTAACCGATAAGGAAAAGGCGGAGGTGGATATAACAAGCAATATGCAAATCAGCACAACTGATACTAATTTTTTCATTTTTCCACCCATAGCGTCACAATAGTACATTATCTGCATATATTCTACTACATACGGATATGGGTGTATCTTCCTAATTAGAAAAATAGTAATTAAATTTATGGAAGCACTGATTAAATCGTTTGTGCATATTGCGCCGTCAGATTTTTCGTCAGATTGGACAAATAAACCGCAGTAATGCTGACGCATTACGAGGACTTTTTTGAGCAGGCTGACGGAAAATAAGCAAGCAAGATGAGCAAACAATCTTCAGATGTGATTTATTCAGTGGTTCCTTTATTATGCATAATCAGCATATTTGCACAATATATTCATCAGTTTTCTATACTCCTACAATGGAAATATTTTCATAATCAACATCACAATGGGAAGTAACCGCATCATCGATCACAAG
>CALYYZ010000171.1 GCA_945607165.1 uncultured Ruminococcus sp.
AGCATTACTGCGGTTTGTTTGTGCAACCTGACAAAAAATCTGACGGCACAATATGCACAAACGATTTAATCAGTGTTTCCCTAAATTTATGTATTTCGGAGATAATATGAGAATACTTTGCATAGGAGATGTTGTGGGTTCTGTCGGGTGTGAGTTTTTGCGCTCAAGACTTCCTGCACTAAAAAAAGTTAAAGGCATTGATTTTGTAATATGCAACGGCGAAAACTCTGCCGACGGAAACGGAATAACTGAGTCATCGGCAAGATTTTTATTTGACAGCGGAGTGGATGCGATAACGCTCGGCAATCATGCATTTCGCAGGAAAGAGGCTTATGAGTTTTTAGACGAAAATCCCTTTATAGCCCGTCCTGCAAATTTTCCGGAAGGTACAACGCCGGGCAGGGGGATATTGAATATAGATACAGGCAGAAGAATAATTACCGTGATAAATATTATGGGTAATATGTGTATTGACAATAATCTTGACTGTGCATTTGCCTGCGTTGATAAAATGCTCGAAATGGCGCAGAGCAGAATAATTCTTGTCGATTTTCATGCCGAAACAACAAGCGAAAAAAGAGCAATGGGATTTTACCTTGACGGTCGTGTCTCGGTTGTTTTCGGAACACACACCCATGTTCAGACCTCAGACGCTCAGGTGCTTCCCGGGGCAACCGGATATATAACCGATCTCGGAATGACTGGTACAAAGGATTCTGTTTTGGGAGTCAAAAAGGAAATAATTATTCAAAAGCTAAAAACAAAGCTTCCTGCTCGCTTCGATCTTGCCAGCGGAGAATGTAAAATGGAATGTGCGCTTTTCGATATCGACGATAACAGCGGAAAATGCCTGGAGTCTCGGTCGTTAAGAATTGAATAACCAACAATTTTCTATAATTATTGCTCAAATCTATTGAATATTTTGCATTGAGAATGTATAATAAAGGTGTATATAAATTTTTGTGCATTATAAAGGATGTGCTATTATGATTAACGGCGAAACCCTTAAGCAGGCTATTATTTCAGGAGCAAATAATATCAGCTCTCAAAAGAACAGCATCAATGACCTTAACATTTTTCCTGTGCCTGACGGCGATACGGGAACAAATATGTCAATGACTATTAATTCTGCGGCTCAGGCTCTTGCGGACTATGACGGAAACAGTGCGTCTGAGACTGCAAAGATTGTTGCTTCGGCTATGCTCAGAGGTGCCAGAGGAAATTCAGGTGTAATCACTGCCCTCATTTTCCGAGGATTCTCACAAGGTCTAAAGGGGAAGGACGAGGTGAACGGTAAAAACCTTGCAGCGGCACTCGGTATCGGAGTTGACGCAGCATATAAGGCGGTTATGAAACCCACCGAGGGCACCATTCTTACGGTTGCAAGAATGGCATATGAGGCAGGTGTAGAGGCTTCAAAAACTGATACTGACCCTGTATATGTATGGAAAGCAATCTGCAAAAAAGCCAACGAAGCTCTTGCAATTACGCCTGAGCTTTTACCCGTTCTAAAAAAGGCAGGCGTGGTTGATGCAGGCGGCAAGGGGTTATGTGTAATATTTGAAGGTATGCTCTCGGTAATAGCTGACGGTGTGACAATAGAATACAGCGGCACTGAAGAAAAACTTACCGTAGATTCATTTGAAAGTGCAGCTGCCGAGTTTGATGAGGAAATCAACTTTACCTATTGCACCGAGTTCATTTTGGGAAGAAACTCACAGGATGATCAAGGACCTCTTGAGCTAAGAGAGTATCTTGAGACAATAGGAGACTGCGTTGTAGTTGTAAATGACGAGGAAATAATTAAAGTCCATGTTCACACCGATCAGCCCGGAAATGCCCTCACAAAGGGACTTGAGTTCGGTCAGCTCCTCACCGTAAAGGTTGAAAATATGAGGGAGCAGCACAAAAACGCTAAGAAAAAACCAAAGCAGGAAAAGGAAGTGTTTACTCCCGCAGAGCCTGTTGAGGACATAGGTTTTGTTGCGGTAGCGGCAGGCGAGGGACTGAAAAATCTCTTTAAGGAGCTTGGCTGCACAAATGTTGTGTCAGGCGGTCAAAGTATGAATCCAAGTACAGATGATATCTATGACGCAATAATGGCTACTCCTGCAAAGAATGTTATAGTTCTGCCGAATAATAAAAATATTATTTTGGCGGCAGAGCAGACTGTTCCAATGGTAGAGGACAGAAATGTTATTATTGTGCCTACCAGAACAATACCTCAGGGTATGACCGCAATGATAAACTTTGATCCCGAAATCTCTCCCGAAAGCAATGCCCAGCTTATGATGGACTCAGCCTCGTCAGTTGGCACCGGTCTTGTAACCTTTGCTGCCCGCAGCAGTGAATTTGGCGGAAAGAAGATAAAAGAAGGGGATATCATAGCCCTTGAAAACGGTAAGCTGACAATTACAGAAAAGAGTGCTGTAAAGGCTCTTGTAAAGCTTGCCAAAGATATGATAGACAAGGATTCTTCTTTTGTTACCATTATATACGGCGAAGAGGTATCCGACGAAGATGCGAACAAGGCATATGTGGAGATTTGTGACCGGTTCGGATCAAAAACAGATGTTTCTCTTGTAAAGGGCGATCAGCCTGTTTACTATTATATTCTCAGCGTTGAATGATACAATCCACAGAGCTGTGTCGGACTAACGGTGACAGAGCGTCATTGCTGTTTGAACAGTTCTTTAGGCAACACCTCACAATTAACAGCTAAGGCTGTGATGCACGGCTTATTTGTATATTTTTCGTCAGTCGGAAAAAGTCTGACTGCATAATCCGTACATTATTATTGTGCGGTATTGCCTTTATTTTCTACAGTAGGTAATTGCCATGCCATCTCTTTTTAAAATGCCGATTTCCCGCCTTAGCGGAATCGGAGCAAAGCGGTCCGAACTGTTCAAAAAGCTTGGTATTGAAAGTGTAGGAGATCACCTTACCTTTTATCCCAGATCATATGAGGACTGGAGTACCATTGATAAAATAAGTGAGCTTAAATATGGTGAAGTAAGCTGTGTGAAGGCGATTGTCGGTGTTCCGGTTACCGATTCCAGAATAAGCGGCGGAAGGATTATCTCCAAAACAGTCATCTATGATGACAGCGGTTCGTTGAATATCGTTTTCTTTAACAACAAATATATAAGCTCAATGCTCAAATCAGGGGCTGAATATTTCTTTTACGGAAAAATAGTCTTTGACAGCTTCGGTGCTCAGATGATTTCTCCGACCTTTTCTCTTGCGAGTGACGGAATGAAGATTCATCCGATTTATCGACAGACGGCAGGACTTGTTTCCAAAACAATCTCAAATGCTGTAAAGCAGGCTCTTACTCTCCTTCCTAAGGAGGTAAACGATCCAATTCCCGAACAGATACTTAAAACCTTTGGGCTATGCGGTCTGAGAGAGGCTTTGTGCAACATTCATTTCCCCAAAAGCCGTGAGTTTCTTGATGCGGCACGCAAAAGATTGATTACTGAGGAGCTTGTTGTACTGAATCTCGGAATGAACAGCCTCAGACAGAGAAGC
>CALYYZ010000172.1 GCA_945607165.1 uncultured Ruminococcus sp.
AACTGCTGTGCTTGTTTTTTTGAATCAGCCACAGGGGATCTCCTTTCCGGTACTAACAATAGTTTAAAAATAACATTCTAATCTGTTATTAGTACTATACATTAAGATAAGATTTAACCAGTGCTTCAAGTAAGTCATCACGGTCAAGCCTGCTGATAATATTGCGAGCATTATTATAGGTTGTTATATAGGTGGGATCCTCGCTGAGAATATACCCAACAATTTGATTAATCGGGTTGTATCCCTTTTGCCTTAATGCATCATAAACAATGGTAAGACTCGCCTTAATATGGTCATCTTTTTCCTCACCAAGTGAGAAAATCATTGTCTTATCCAACATACTGAAACACCTCCTGTTAAGTCATTATAATATAGATTGCAATTAATTTCAAGCACTATTTAGCAAATAATCAAATGAATATTGAAAAAGCGCATAAAGCTATTATCGCAAAGGATAATATTCACGAAATTTAGGCTGCTTTATTATATTCCGGCTTAAATAAATTAAACACTTCTGAGCTTTACGCCGATTTTTTCAAGCTTTGAAATTATCCTGTCCATTATTTCCTGAACCTCTGCAGAAGTAAGTGTTCTTTCATTTGAAGAAAACTCGAATCTTACAGTGATACTGTGGACGGTGTCGGTGTCGTAGGTATCAACAATAGAAGTGTTTTTGAGGATTTTTTCTCCCTCGTCAGACCAGCACTTTGCCAAATCCGAGTAGAATACCTGTTGGGGAAGCTCAAGACTGATGTCATAATCCATAGACGGAAATTTTGAAGGCTCATCATAAACAATAGGCTTGACGCTACATTCAGTAAATACATTCATATCTATTTCAGCGAATACTACGCTCGCCTTTTTGTCAATCTTTTTGCCTACAATCGGGTGAACAATGCCTATTGTACCTATCTTTTTACCGCCTAAAATAATCGAATTGAGATTTACCGGATGCTCGTAAGCGTGTGAAGCATCAACAGGCATAAACTCAAGGCTTGTGTGCTTAATATCGTCTGTTACAACCGCAAGAATATCACGGAGTCTGAAATAAAGCGACTTAATGTCAGCGACTTTGCTGAAAAGAGTAATTGCAAGCTTTTTGCTTTCTATGCAAAGGCTGTTGCCGTCAACGCCTTCTACTACTCTTCCTATTTCAAATATACCAAATTCGGGAGCGTAGCCTGTGTTTGATTTAACCTGACAAAGCTGAGTCGGAATAATTGAGCTTCTTAAAGTCTCAATGTTCGGATTTGTTGCGTTTGCAAGCTTAACATTATTCTCTACAGGAATATTAAGTGCTTTAAGCTCATCGTTATACGCCCAGACATATGAATGAACCTCATGAAGATTATAGCGTTTTACAAGAATATCCTTTATCTTGTCCTCGTTTGTTTTTACGGCGTCCATTCTTACGGGATAAAGAGGAGAACGGGTTGTATTTACATCAAAGTTATCATAACCATAGATTCTGGTAATTTCCTCGATAATATCAGCCTTTATTGTAACATCCTTGGTAGCTCTCCACGAGGGAACACTTACGGTAAAGCAATCACCGTCAAGTTCAACAACGAAACCAAGACTTGTAAGCGTTTTAACAATAGTTTCGTTATCTATTTCTATACCTGTGTAACGGTCAACAAAAGCTTTATCAAAGTTGAGAGTTACCCTGTCATATTTAAAAGCATATTCGTCAGTAAGTGAAGATACTACTTTGACTTTATTATCATATTTCTTTAACAGCATTAAGAATCTTGCAATGGCTGTATCGGTCATTTCAGGATCTAGACATTTTTCGTATCTCATAGAGGCATCTGTGCGGTGAGAGAGACGGACTGTTGACTTTCGTATTGACGCAGCATTGAAGGTGGCAGACTCAAGGGTAAGAGTTGTTGTATCTTCAACAATCTCAGAATCCAAGCCACCCATAATACCTGCAATAGCCACAGGCTGGTCGCCGTTGCAAATCATCAGTGTGTTTTCGTCAATATTTCTGTCTATGCCGTCAAGTGTACGGAAGACAAAAGGATTGTCAAATCTTTTTATTCTGATTTTTTCAACCTTGCGTGAATCAAAGGCATGCATAGGCTGACCCATTTCAAGCATTAAATAGTTTGTGAGATCAGCAAGAAAATTGATTGCCCTCATTCCGCAATAATAAAGGCGGATTCTCATATCAACAGGACTTACACTGCGAGTGATATTTTCAACCTGGATACAGCTGTAGCGTTGGCAAAGGCTGTCCTCTATTTTCATATCAATTTTTGCAAGCTCCGAATAAGCGTTTAAATCATCAAGCTCAAGAGGCTTTAATTCTCTGCCCGAAAGTGCCGCAAACTCCCTTGCAATTCCGTAATGTCCCCATAGATCGGGGCGGTTGGTAAGCGACTTATTGTCAACCTCAAATACAATATCGTCAATTTGATAAACCTTTTTAAGGTCGGTGCCGTTTGGAATATCGTCGGTAATTTCCATAATACCGGAATTATCATCGGAAATACCGATTTCTGCTTCACTGCAACACATTCCGTATGAGGTAAAGCCCGCAAGCTTTCTCGGTGAAATTGTAATTTCACCTATTTGAGCACCTACCTTTGCAAATGCCGTCTTCATACCTACCCTAACATTGGGAGCTCCGCAGACTACATCGGTAAGTTCATTTTCACCGGCGTCAACCTTTAAAAGATGGAGTTTCTTTGATTCGGGATGTTCATCCACTGAAATAATCTCAGCTGCAACAATACCGCTGATATCCGAACCTTTATGAAAAATCTCGTTCTCTACCTCGGCGGTAGAAAGAGAAAACTTATGTATGAGGTCAAGCTTGTCGAGACCGTCAAGATTTACAAAATCCTGAATCCAATTCATTGATAAAAACATTTATATACCCTCCTTATTCATCATCGGTGAACTGCGAGAGCGACTTTAGGCTTCCGCTGTTGAGATCTCTTATATCCTTTACGCCGTACTTCATCATAGCAAGTCGGGTTAAGCCCAAACCGAAAGCAAAGCCCGTGTACTCATCGGGATCAATTCCGCCCTCACGCAGAACATTCGGGTGAATCATACCGCAGGGGCACAGCTCAAGCCAGCCGCTGTGTTTACATGAGGGACATCCCTCTCCACCGCAGATAAGACAGCTTATATCAAGCTCGAAGCCCGGCTCCACAAATGGAAAAAATCCGGGACGGAGTCTTACCTTAATATCTTTTCTGAAAACCTCCGAAAGCATAGTTTTCATAAAGAAAATAAGGTTTGATATTGAAATATCCTTGTCAACCATCATACCCTCCATCTGGAAGAAGGTGTTTTCGTGACAAGCGTCGGTTGCTTCGTTTCTGAAGCATCTTCCGGGGAAAATTGCCTTGATAGGTACGCCGTTTTCTACAAGGTCTTTTCCGTACTTCTTAAGAATAGCATTTTGCGCCGCAGAGGTTTGTGATTTAAGAAGCTGACCGTTATCAAGATAGTAAGTATCCTGCATATCACGGGCAGGGTGGTGCT
>CALYYZ010000173.1 GCA_945607165.1 uncultured Ruminococcus sp.
TTAAGATACACCTTGCCGTTGTATTCATATACTATTTCTTCGTGTTTGTCTGCCACCCTAATCACCTCGTAATTGCTGGAAGAATATTTGTCTTGAACTTAATCGAATCAAGTCCTACGCCCAAGGCAATGAAAATCAAAGCGCCTACTCCGGGTTGAAGCCACCACATTGTAAGGTTGCCGACAGCACTCTCTAAGCCGAATATAAGCATCTCTGCAATAAAATATCCGCCAACTGTTACTGCTGTTGTGGGGATAAGCATAAGCAGGTTGGGAATACTGATTATCCTGTCGCCCTTTCCTGCTTTGCGTAAATAATACATACAAATTATGAAAGGCAGGGTGTTCAGAGCCTTAATAATTGCAGTAGGCACAGCCCAATATGCATAGCCTGTGATTATATCGGCAAGTGCAGCTCCGATAGAGGATGCGGCAATGGCAAAGGGCGGCGGCAGAATACTTGCCGCAAGATAAATCATTGAGTCGCCTGCGTGAGCGTATCCGAAGGGGGAGGGTATCATTATAAATGCCGTAGTAACAGTTACGAGTGCTGCAAACATTGCAGAAACTGCAATCAGCTTGACATTAACAACTCCGTGTTTTGTCGCTGCATTTGCTTTTTTGGTTTTTTCCTTAATCATAAATATCACCACTTTATTAATATTTTAAAGCAAAGCCGCTGAAAATGCTATGCGGTTCGCTTTAATTTCAACTGAATAATTTGGCTCACACGCTTTCGTGGAGCATATACAGGAATTTTTCAAAATTAATTCCGTCGTTGCGGTCATACGGCTCTTTTATTGTGTCCTCAACCGCAAGGGAAATAAAATCGGCAGCATTTTCAACAGCCTTTTCAATGGGCACTCCCCTGAGAGTTGAGGCGCAAAGAATAGAAGCGAAAATATCGCCCGTCCCCGAGAAACTGCCCCCGTGACATTGTGCCTTTACAAAGCTGCAGTCCTGCTTTGAGAACACTCCGTTGTAAAGATAACCGCCCTTTTTTATTCCTGTGACAACAATTTTTTGTTCTATGTGGGAGATAGCACCCTTTGCTGTTTCGTAAATCTTTTCAAGGAAATTGTCGTCACCGCACTGTGAATTAAGCTCTGAAAAATCATTGTCGGTCAGTATACACAGCTCGGTGAGATTCGGAGTAATGATGTCGGCTGAGGCTGCAAGCCGGCAGACCTCACGACAGGTTTCTGTGCTGTAGGCGGAATATATTCTTCCGTCATCGCCCATAACCGGGTCTACGATAACCGCAGTGCTGTCACTGCGAAAACGGTTGATAAAATCACTGATGATTTCAACCTGCCTTTTGTCAGCTATATACCCCGAATAGATTCCGTCAAAGCTCTCGTCGTTAAGGCTCCACATTTCGGTAAAACGGTTCATCTCATCTGTCAGGTCAATGCAGTAATGGTTTTTGTAGCCTGTTTGGTTTGTCAGAACAGCTGTCGGAATCGGACAAGGCTGGACTCCCATAACCGACAATACAGCTATGGAGGCGGTCAGCGAGCATTTTCCGAAGCCCGAAAGGTCGTTGATTATTGCAGCCTTTTTAACTTTATGGGAATCTGCCCGTAAACGGTCGGACAAGGAAGCCGCAGGAATATCGGTCTGTTTGTCAGAGTTGTGTGTCAAGGCACTTGACATATTTATCATAAAGTCCTCCGCATCCAATAAGTGTTACTGTTGTTTCTCTTAATTTCTATCAGTTTGATAAGTACAGTTGCATTTTACCATATAACTGTGCATTATAAAATAGACAGATTCTATGATTTTTATAAGTACAGTTCGCTGTATGTTATGCTCTGCTATATAGTTTTGTACCTTTGATAAACATAAAAGCCTATTATTCAATGTTAGGGGAACACTGATTAAATCGTTTGTGCAAACAGCTTTTAAGTGTGATTTATTCAGTATTTCCTTAGATTTTTGGTAAAAAAAGAGCTGTAGGGCAGCCGTTTTGCGGCGTCCCCACAGCGTTTGTAATTATCTATTAATACAGCATCACGGAACAAAGCCGATTTTTTTCATAACCTTTCCCATTGTGCGACTGCTTATTTTAAGAGCAATCTCGTCAGCCTTTCTGTAGCACTGCTCAAGATATGCCTTATCTCTGATGAGCTGTTCATATTTTTCTCTGATTGGGCGCAGCTGCTCAATTACGGCTTCACCAACCGCAGTTTTAAAATCACCGTAACCCTTGCCGTCAAAATCGTGCTCGATTTGTTCAAAGGAAAGTCCGGTAACTGCGCTGTAGATAGCCATAAGGTTGTTTACACCCTCTTTGCCCTCGGCATATCTCACGCAAGCCTCGCTGTCGGTAACGGCTCTCTTAAACTTTTTCATAATAACCTCAGGCGGATCCAGCAGATGAACACAGCCGTTGACATTCTCGTCTGATTTGCTCATTTTTCTTGTGGGATCCTGAAGGCTCATTACTCTTGCTCCGTTTTTTGGAATGAAGCCGTCGGGAATCTTAAACACATTGCCGTAAATTCCGTTAAAACGCTCGGCAATATTTCTTGTAATCTCAATGTGCTGCTTCTGGTCTGCTCCAACCGGCACCTTGTCAGCCTGATACAAAAGGATATCAGCCGCCATAAGAACGGGGTAAGTAAACAGTCCTGCATTGATATTGTCTGCGTGTTTTGCCGACTTGTCCTTAAACTGAGTCATTCGGGAAAGCTCGCCGAACTGAGTGTAGCAACTCAAAGCCCAGGCAAGCTCGGCGTGGGTATGAACATGACTTTGAATAAAGAATATGCTTTTTTCAACATCAATGCCGCAAGCCATAATTGAAGCGTAGGCGTCAAGAATATTCTTTCTCATCTCCGCAGGAGTCTGACGGACGGTTATTGTGTGCAAATCCGCAAGAGCGTAAATGCAGTTGTATTCCTCCTGCATTGTAACCCAATTACGGACAGCTCCGAGATAGTTGCCGAGTGTAATTGTTCCGCTTGGCTGTATTGCGCTGAACACAACCTCTTTTTTGTTTTCGTTTTCCATATGTATTTCCTCCGTTAGTGTATTTCAGATTACAGTGTTTTTGCAAGCTCTCCGAGAATTTTTATTCCCTTTTCAAGCTGTTCGTCGGTGGGTGTGGAAAAATTAATTCTGAAGCTCTGACAACTCTGAGCTTCGTCTGTCAGAAATGCATTGCCGGGTACCACGCACACCTTGTTTTGAACGGCGGTTTTGCAAAATTCGGGCATATTTGTGCCGTCCGGTAGTCTGCACCAAATGAACAGTCCGCCGTCTATTCTGTGATAGGTAATTTTTGGGGCACAGTATTTATCAAGTAAATCCATACAAAGCTGAGCCTTTTTTGTGTATATTTTGCGCAGGCGGTCAAGGTGAGCATTAAAATCATACCTTGTGATAAACTCGTTGCATACATACTGCGACCAGATGTTGGTGTGAACATCGTTGCCCTGCTTACAGACAACAAGCTTTTGAAAAATCGGCTTGG
>CALYYZ010000174.1 GCA_945607165.1 uncultured Ruminococcus sp.
CATTCCGACACCAAGTTCTAAAAACAGAATATGTGAATTACGGTGGCGGCGAATAAAATCATCATAACGGTTTGCCGCTTTGTACCAGCCCTCGTCCTGAACAAAGGAGTTATCACATCGCAGATTTATAGTCATAGGTCTACCGCAAACAGGACATTTTGGTATCAGCTCCGTAGGTGTTTTCATATCCTTTTGCTGTTCTGCCATTGCTCTGACAGCTCCTTCATTATCATAAGTTTTATCGTGGCAAGGCTTGGAGCATTGCCATAAGCCGTAATCTCCCTGTGTGTAAAACAAGCGGTTTTTCGGAAAGCCTGCCCGCTGAAACTGATGGTCAACATTAGTTGTCAGCACGAAATAATCCTTATCTTTTAAAAGTTTAAGTAAATCTCTGTACGGCTTGCCGACAGTACAGTCATATCGGTTGACAAGGATATGCCTTGACCACCACGCCCAATATTCTTCAAGTGTTTCGTAAGGGTAGAAACCGCCCGAATACATATCGGTAATACCGTATTTTTTATGAAAGTCCGAAAAATACCTCTCGAATCGTTCTCCGGCGTAATCAAAGCCAGCTGAAGCGGACAGACCTGCTCCTGCCCCTATAACAATAGCGTCTGCCGTGTTGATTTCATATTTTAGCTTATTTATTTTATCCGAGAAGCTCTCGGTAGATTTCGTAGTCTGTATCTTTGAAAACATTGAATACCACCTTGATTTTGCTATGTGAATGCCTCTTAAAGTCTTTTACGGTTTCGATTGCGATTTCAGCGGCTGTATCATTCGGAAAATGAAATTCTCCCGTTGATATACAGCAGAAAGCAATGTTTTTTATGCCGTTTCGCTCTGCAATCTCCAGACAGGAACGGTAGCAGGAAGCGAGTAAATCGCAGTCCTGCCTTGTCAGCTTTCCTCTGATAATTGGGCCGACTGTGTGCAGTACATATTTGCAGGGCAGATTGTACGACGGCGTTATTTTTACCCTGCCCGTTTCTTCTTTGTGTCCCTGCTTTTTCATAATCTCTGCACATTTCAAGCGAAGTTGAACACCTGCAAAGGTATGAATCGCATTGTCGATACAACCGTGACAGGGACAGAAACAGCCCAGCATTTCGGAATTGGCGGCATTTACGATAGCGTCACAGGCAATCGTTGTAATATCTCCCTGCCATAAATAAATGTCCGGCTGAATTGGCTCTAAATCTTCAAGATTGGTAATACCTTTTAGCCTTGTTTCCTCACGAAGATACTCGTCTTGTATGGCAATGAAATCATCACTGACAGGCAAAGGTTTACGGATATTAAACAAAGAGCGCAGGAGCTTTTTCTGCTCCGTTTCGTCTGTCGGGATTTTCAGGTTTTCGTATTCGGGCGACTCTTTCAAAAGCTCTGTAATCAAGTTTTGTCTTTTCTCGGCTTGTGTCATAGTGTTATCCTCTTTTAATAACTGCATTATGGGGGCAAACGGTCATACAGTTTCCGCAATGCAGACAGTTGTTCTGAATAATTTTAGCCGGAACAGCCCCAAAATCAATGCAACCCTGCGGGCAAACCGTTTCACACGCTCTGCAGCCGACGCAGCTATCACCAATCTCATATCCCTGATTTGTATTCTGCCCGTTTCCGAAAGTAAAGGAAGCTCGTTCAATGGGCTTTTTGGAAAGGTCGAACCATTCGCCGGTTCCCTCATAAATGCGAAATACGGTAAGGGCTTTGCGGGACTCTTCCGTCGGATAGATTTCTTTCATATAGCTGTTTTTCACAAACTGTCTGTTAAGCGGTTCGCTGCCGATTTCTTCGACCTTACCGCTGACAGAAACGGAGGCGCAGGATAATGTGTCGCTTCCTTTCATTCCGGTCAAAGCAACATACCCTTTTTGTTTTAATCGCTCGTAGAGGTTCTTACCCTTTGCCGTTAAAAAATACAGTCCGCTCTCGTCATAGTCCATAATATCAATAGCACAGGTTACCGGCAAGCCGTTATTATCTACCGTTGCCATTACGGTAGTATGGATTTCTTCAACAAGATATTTCAGGTAGTTCATTTCATAGCTCCTCGTTATAGGTAAGGAAAGCCACGCAAAACAAACCGCTTGCGTGGCTTTCGGTTGTTATAGTTAGAACTTGCCGTTCTGATTCTGCCAAGTGGATTTATCCGCAATCGTTTCCATTACTTCCCAATGCTCTGCAATCTTACCGTCCTCAACTCTCCAAAGGTCATAGTAAGAGGTAGGAGCGCCACCGAAGGTTCCTTCGCTAACTGCAAGTACGAAGTTGCCCTGTGCAAGCACCTGATGTACGGTCGTGTAAATCATCTGAATGTTTTGCTCTGCAAGAGCGGCGAGTGCAGCACCTAAACAGGATAAACCGTCTGCAATTCCTGTGTTATGCTGAAGGTAAGTATCACCGTCAAAATAATCGGGTGTTTTCTCAGGACGATTGCCCTGCATAACATCGTAAAGGAAGTTCTTTACTACCTCACGGTTTGCTTCGGTTTTGTCAAGGTCGCCTATTACCAAAGTTCCGTCAATCTGTGTTCTGCCGGACGGATTCGGTACTGCTTTTGCGGTAAGGTTATCCCAATGCTCTGCAATCTTACCGTTTTCATCAAAGCGGAAGATGTCAAAAGCAACCTGTTCACCCGCACCGGCAAAATTGTAAACGGTCTGCAAGAAAACCTTCTCGCCGTCCTCAAAGGCACGGATATTATTTACGGTTGTCTTAACCGGAGCGGAAGCAAGATATGCAACTGAACCGACAAAGGCGTCACGCCCTGTTCCGTATGCAAGGTTGTGCTGAATATAGCCTTCTGCAAGGAGTTCGGTTGCTTTCTCGGTGTCGCCGGTTGCGAATGTGTTGATAAGCTCAAGTGCTTTCTGTGTGTTTGTCATTTTAGATTCCTCCTGAATATCATTGTGGCTGTTGCCGAAAATTTTCTTAAAAATGTTCATTTTGGATTGCTCCTTTAGATTTGCTTCGAGCTTCGCAGCGGCCGTTCTCCGTAGCTCTTGACTATATTATATTTGCGACAGTACCCGTTGTAAAGTAAGCACAATATTGTGGTGTAGTTACCAAAAGGAAACTAATGGACGGTTACCGGGAGGAAACAAATGTGTAAATAAAGGGGTTTCAGCCGTTTTCGAGCTTAGAAAAATTTTTTGAAATTTTTTATATTTTGGAGAAACACTTGATTTCGATATTAGATGTATGGTATAATTTAATTGTTAGGAACAAAAAGAAACTATTGTGAGGCTTTATTATGAGCGACAAATTAAAAGAACTGCCGGCTTGCCCGGTTGAAACAACGCTGACCTTAATCGGCGATAAATGGAAGGTTTTAATTTTAAGAGACTTACTGCCGGGGACAAAGCGTTTCGGAGAGCTGAAAAAATCAATCGGCAGCGTATCTCAAAAGGT
>CALYYZ010000175.1 GCA_945607165.1 uncultured Ruminococcus sp.
TTGAAGGAGCTTGAGGAGCTTTGTGAACGCTATGACGGCGAAATGAGCCTTTATGCCGATTATCCGGCTTGGGAGTGCCGTGAAAAATCTCCGTTAAGGGAGCTTATGGCCGATACATATTGTCATATGTACGGTTCTCAGCCGGAGCTTATTACGGTTCACGCAGGACTTGAATGTGGTATTCTTTCGGGGAAAATGCCAGATTGTGATATGGTATCCTTCGGACCTAATATTTTGGATGTTCACACAACAAAGGAAAGGCTTGATGTTGCCTCCGCCTATCGTTGCTGGAATTATTTGACAGAAGTCCTTAAAAAATGCAAATAGCAGAAATTATCAAGGGAAAGAATAAATTATTCTAAAAATTAAGGCAATACTGCACATTGTAGCTGTGCGGTATTGCCTTAACCTATATTCTTACAGAAATATTGTTTTCCTTTAGATATTCTTTCAGCTTAGGAATGGGAATTTCTCCGAAATGGAATAGTGAAGCTGCCAGTACTGCGTCAGCCTTTCCTTTAGTGAAAGCGTCAGAAAAATGCTCAAGTGCGCCGGCTCCGCCGCTTGCAATTACGGGAATGTTAAGCTTTTCGGAAACAGCTCTTGTAAGTTCGAGGTCGTAGCCTTGCTTTTGTCCGTCTTCATCCATACTTGTCAGCAAGATTTCTCCGGCACCAAGTTCCTGACATTTAACAGCCCATTCTACGGCGTCAATTCCTACCGGAGTTCGTCCTCCGTTAACATAAACCTCCCAGCTTTTGCCTCGGCGCTTTGCGTCAATCGCTGCCACAACGCACTGACTGCCAAATTTATAAGCAGCCTCGCTTATCAGCTCGGGTCTGTGAACAGCGGCTGAATTAACAGAAACCTTATCTGCACCGGCTCTCAGCAAAGTGTTAAAATCCTCAACGCTTCTTATACCCCCTCCAACAGTGAAGGGAATAAAAATAGATTCTGCAACCCTCTCTACCATATCAATAGTGATGTTCCTTGAATCGCTTGAAGCCGTAATATCCAAAAACACCAGCTCATCTGCACATTGCCTGTCATACTGCTTAGCACACTCGACCGGATCTCCTGCATCAACCAGATTGACAAAGCTCATTCCCTTAACTACTCTGCCGTTTTTGACATCAAGACAGGGAATTATTCTTTTTGCGTACATCAGCCTTACCTCCTCAACCGTTTACGATATCAGCAAAGTTTTTCAGTATTCTAAGTCCCGTTTCTCCGCTTTTTTCGGGATGAAACTGTGTAGCAAAGGTATTTCCGCTTTCAACTGCGGCGTCAATCACTACTCCGTAATTTGTCTGTGCCGCAGCTATTTCTCTGTCTTCAGCCGTCAGAAAATAGGAATGAACAAAGTAGACATACGGCTCGCCCTCTATACCTTTAAAGAGTCTGCTTCCCTTTTTTATCTTTATACTGTTCCAGCCTATATGCGGAATCTTAAGTCCGTCTCCCGGTGGTATTTTTGTTATCTTACCTCTAAAAATTCCAAGACCTTCGGTACCGGGACTTTCTTCACTGCCCGGGAATAAAAGCTGAAGTCCAAGACAAATTCCTAAAAACGGCTTTCCGCTTTTTACATACTCAATAACCGTATCCTTTATATCATAAGCCGTCAAAGCGTCCATTGTGTCACCGAACGAGCCGACACCGGGCAATACAGCACCGTCACTGCTTAATATTTCGTCCCTGTTGCGGGTAACGAAAGCCTCGCATCCAATATGCTTGAAGGCCTTTAGCACGCTCTGAATATTTCCTGCACCGTAATCAATAATAGCTATCATAACTCCACCTCCGCATCTGATAATTCACAATGTAAATATTAGCATAATTAGGAAATAATTGCAATAGAGTAGTAACAATACTTCAGTATTGCCCTAAATTAATGACATTACTTATTGAATTTTGCAAGTCGGTGTGCTAAAATGAAGGTAATAAATTAAAAGAGGCAGTGTTATGATTACTCACTTACTAACAAGAATAGATTTACTTATGAATTCCTTTTCTAAAGGACAAAAAAGGATTGCACTATATATTGAGGAACACTATGACAAGGCTGCGTTTATGACAGCGTCAAAGCTCGGAGAAACCGTAGGAGTGTCGGAAAGCACGGTTGTTCGATTTGCTACCGAGCTTGGCTATGACGGTTATCCTAAGCTTCAAAAGGCTATGCAAGAAATGATACGCAACAAGCTCACCTCTGTACAGAGAATCGAGGTTACATCTAACAGAATAGGCGATGAAAATGTCCTTGACAGCGTACTTAATCAGGATATCGACAAGATTCGCCGCACTATTGAGGAAACCTCCCACGAGGATTTCAGCCGTGCAGTAGAAGAAATTTGCAAGGCTGAAAGAATCTATATTTTCGGTGTTCGTTCCACAGCCGCAATCGCAAGCTTTCTGGCATATTATTTTGAACTGATTTTTGATAATGTCCGTGTGATAAACACAACAAGCTCCACATCAACCTATGAGCATATTTTTAGGATTACAGAAAGGGATGTTATGATCGGAATATCCTTTCCACGATATAGCTCGATGGCTGTAGAAGCAATGGATTTTGCACGATCCAGAGGGGCGCATGCCGTTGCAATTACAGACAGTATGGCTTCTCCTTTGGTGCAGTCGGCGGATTCAATTCTCATTGCAAGAAGCGATATGGCTTCAATAGTCGATTCGCTTGTAGCTCCGCTTAGCTTGATAAATGCATTGATTGTAGCTACAGTGCTCAAGATGAAGGACAGGGTGTCAGATACCTTCCGTAAGCTTGAGGCTGTGTGGAACCGAGAGGGAGTTTATGCAAACCACGACACATCTGCGGAAAAGACAAATGAAGATGAACAGTAAAAGGGTAGCAGTAGTCGGCGGCGGTGCAGCCGGTCTGATGGCGGCAGGCTTTGCGGCGCAAAGCGGAGCAAGGGTTACGCTTATTGAAAAGAATAAGAAAGTCGGGCGAAAAATAGTTATTACGGGCAAGGGCAGATGCAATCTTACAAATGATTGCGATGTTCAGACCTTTGTGCGCAATGTGCCCGTCAACGGAAGATTTTTGTATTCAGCATTAAACAGTTTTACGCCTCGTGACGCAATGGATTTTTTTGAGAATCTCGGAGTTTCGCTTAAGGTCGAAAGAGGAAACAGAGTTTTTCCAAAGTCTGATAAATCGCTTGATATTGTTGATGCTCTTTACGGATTTGTGAAGTCGGCAGGATGTAATATTGTAAATGATACGGCACTGGAGCTTATTTGTGAAAACGGAGAGGCTGTTGGGGTAAAATGTCGGGACAATACCTGCTATGCTGACAGTGTAATACTTTGC
>CALYYZ010000176.1 GCA_945607165.1 uncultured Ruminococcus sp.
GTTCACAACAGCATATAAGCTGTCCTCTCAGTGGCTTAAATCACTGATTATGACTTTGCAAAGTTGACAGAATCGGGAGATGAAATAAAATGAAAAAGACGCTCATAGTGGTCGATATGCAAAACGACTTCATTGATATGGCACTCGGCACAAAGCGGGCTGTTGAAATTGTGCCGAGGGTTAAGAAAAAAATTGATGAATATATAAACAACGGCTGCGAGGTTATTTTCACACGGGACACCCACACAGATAATTACCTTGATACACCTGAGGGCAAAAAGCTCCCGGTTGTGCACTGTGTAAAGGGCACACGGGGCTGGGAAATTGCAGACGGACTGTATGTTGACGGCTGCAAAATAATTGATAAACCCAATTTTGGCTGGGATAAATGGAATGAAGAGGATTTTGAAGATGTTGAGCTTGTGGGACTTTGCACCGACATCTGTGTTGTCTCAAATGCTCTGATCATAAAGTCTATGTTTCCGAACGCAAGGGTTTCGGTTGATTCGAGCTGTTGCGCCGGCGTAACGCAGGACTCCCACAATGCGGCATTGAAAACAATGCAAATGTGTCAGATAGATATTCTGAGCGATACTATATGATACAAATTTTTCCTAAATAAAAATATAACCGCAAACAAAAAGCTGATGCAGAACAAATCGTTTTGCATCAGCTGATTTTTTGTTTTGTTGTAAATGCTCGAACAAATAGGTCTTGATGAAGCCATCTGCCCGAATTGCGTGTCGAGGTACTCGAATGATAGACATAATTAATTTATGCTGCTAACGCTCGGGAAAAGAAGTCTTATGTTGATGAAGCCTTCTACACGAATTACCTGTCGAGGTACCGAGTGATATACATAATTAATTTATGCACATAACTCTCGGGAAAAGAAGTCTTATACAGATGAAGCTTTCTGCACGAATTACCTGTCGAGGTACTCGACCTCGACTTATTTTGCGTAGTCGGAAGCTCGGCTTTCTCTGATGATATTAACCTTTATCTGACCGGGATACTCAAGCTCCTCTTCAATCTTCTTACAGATTTCTCTTGCAAGAGGAACCATACGCTCGTCTCCCACAACCTCAGGCTTAACCATAACTCTGACCTCTCGGCCTGCCTGAATAGCAAAGGTGCGCTCAACTCCGCTGAAGGATGAAGCAACCTCTTCAAGCTTTTGAAGTCTCTTTATGTAGTTTTCAACATTCTCTCGTCTTGCTCCGGGGCGAGCCGCAGAAAGTGCGTCGGCAGCCTGAACAAGACAGGCAACTACGGTTTTAGCCTCTACATCGCCGTGATGGGCATGAATGGCATGAATAACTGCGTCGCTTTCCTTATATTTTCTTGCAATATCAACACCGAGTTGAATGTGAGTACCCTCAAGCTCGTGGTCAACAGCCTTGCCTATATCGTGAAGAAGTCCGGCTCTTCTTGCCACTGTCGGATCAAGTCCAAGCTCGCTTGCCATCATTCCTGCAAGATATGCCACCTCAAGAGAGTGATTAAGTACATTCTGACCGTAGCTTGTGCGGTAGGTAAGTCTGCCGATAAGCTTGACAATTTCTGGATGCACATTATTAACGCCTGCCTCAAGCACAGCTCTTTCTCCGTCGTGCTTAATCTTTGCGTCAACATCTCGCCTTGCCTTTTCAACGGTCTCTTCAATTCTGGCGGGATGGATTCTTCCGTCTGAAATCAGTCTTTCAAGTGCAATTCTTGCAATTTCTCGCCTTACAGGCTCAAAGCACGAAAGTGTGATTGCCTCCGGCGTGTCATCAATGATAAGGTCAACGCCTGTAAGCGTTTCAATAGCCCTTATATTTCTTCCCTCTCTGCCGATGATCCTGCCCTTCATCTCGTCATTAGGCAAAGGAACAACGGATATGGTTGCCTCGGCAACCTGCTCAGCGGCGAGTCTTTGAATAGCCAAGGAAATAATATTCCTTGCCTTTTCGTCTGCCTCGTCCTTGAGTTGTTCGGTATATTCCATAATTTTCATGGATTTTTCGTGAGAAAGCTCATCTTCAAGCTGTGAAAGCAGATAGCTTTTTGCCTGCTCAGCGGTGTAGCCGGAGATTTTTTCGAGCATCTCAAACTGGCTTTTCTTGAGAGTTTCAACCTCTTCAAGCTTGCCCTCGGCTTCTTTAAGCTTTTTGGCAACCTTTTCTTCCTTGCGCTCCATATTGTCAAGCTTGCGATCCAGAGTTTCTTCCTTTTGCTGAATACGGCGCTCCTGACGCTGAACCTCTTTTCTGCGATCGGCAAGCTCCTTTTCGCTCTCATTTCTGAAGCGGTGAACCTCGTCCTTGCCCTCAAGAACAATCTCTTTTTTCTTGGCTTCCGCATTTTTCATAGCTTCCGCAACAATTCTTCTTGCTTCTTCCTCAGCGCTGCCAATCTCCTTTTCAGCGGTACTCTTGCGAATGGCAATTCCGGCAAAAACACCGATTGCACCGCCGACTAAAAGCGCAGCAACAATGCAGATTATTTCCCACAACTGCATTTCTTGACACCTCCTTAATTTGATTTTCAATCTTTTTCATAAATTAATTCCAATCAAAAAACCTTTAGGTGCCGTTAACAAAGATATTAAGTTTTAAGTTTTATAAAATTTTTGATATAAGATATCCACACGGTCATAAAACACCGAAAGCACGGAAACTGCCTCTGCGCTGATTCAGGTGAAAACCGTTTAGCTATAACCATATAAGCAAAATGCTATAAAAATTAAGAAAGAATATCTATAAATAACGGCTCTTTAAAGAGTCTGATTAAAAAAAACAGGTAAAAAGCGCGCCAAACGCTTTTTACAAAACCCCACAATAACAGAGTTTATATTAATATTATAACAATTTCAAGATATTGTCAAGAATAATTATGGTGTTTTTGCAAATAAATAATTATAAAACGGAATAAAGCTTTGACAAGCTGCTGAAAGTATTGTGCAAACCGACCAATTTACTTATTACAGCAAGGCAAAAATGAATGTTTTGTTAAAATTAAGAAAAATTTTTGTTAAATTTTTATCGAAGTCTTGAAGAAAGGTGAAAAATGTAATATAATTATATTACCTTAAATATTTAGGAGGAATTTCAAATGTCAGTAAAAGTTGCAATTAACGGTTTCGGCCGTATCGGACGTCTTGCTTTCAGACAGATGTTCGGCGCAGAGGGTTATGAGGTAGTTGCTATCAACGACCTTACAGATCCCAAAATGCTTGCTAACCTTCTTAAGTACGACACCGCACAGGGCGGCTACTGCGGCAGAATCGGTGAGAAC
>CALYYZ010000177.1 GCA_945607165.1 uncultured Ruminococcus sp.
CGGGAATCTGATCAACAAAACATGCAAGTAGGAGAATAGAAATACCGTTTCCGATACCCTTTTTGTTGATCTGCTCACCGAGCCACATCATAAGAGCTGTACCTGCTGTGAATACTAAAACAATTACTATTGCAGTGAACCACATATCGAAGCCTTCTCTGTAGTTAAGAAGGGGAACATTGGGGCCGACCGCTGCCGTAGTATCGGCAGGAGTTCTTGTGTTGTAAAGATACAGATAATAAGCTGTACCCTGGATAAGTCCGAGACCTACAGTTACATAACGGGTGATAGTACCGATTTTGCGTCTGCCTGCCTCGCCTTCCTTTGCCATTCTCTCAAGGGGAGGAATGGCAACACAGAGAAGCTGCATAATAATGGAGCTGTTGATGTAGGGAGTGATACCCATTGCAAAAATAGTTGCGTTTGAGAAAGCACCGCCCGAAAGAGTATTCAGATAAGCAAACATTGTGTTACCCTCTGACATTCCTCCCATTGTAGCCGCAAGAGCCTCATTGTTGAGGAAGGGAACCGGGATAACAGAACCGATTCTGAATACAATGATAATGAAAAGTGTAAATAAGATTTTCTTTCTTAGGTCAGGAATTGACCAAGCGTTTCTTATCGTCTTTAACACTTAGATCACCTCTGCCTTTCCGCCGGCAGCCTCAATAGCAGCCTTAGCAGACTCGGAAAAAGCAGATACCTTAACAGTAAGTTTTTTGTCGAGCTTGCCGTTGCCGAGTACCTTTACAGCGTCAAAGCGGTTCTTTAATACTCCTGCGCTAACAAGTGCTTCAATGTCAACTGTAGCACCGTCTTCAAACTTTCTGTTTAAAGTGCTGAGGTTAACTGCAACTACGGTTTTAGCAAAGATGTTGTTGAAACCTCTCTTGGGAATACGGCGCTGAAGCGGCATCTGACCGCCTTCAAATCCCGGACGAACACCGCCGCCGGAACGAGCCTTCTGTCCCTTGTGGCCCTTGCCGGCGGTTTTGCCCCAGCCTGAGCCGTGACCTCTGCCGATTCTTTTTGAGCCCTTTTTGGAACCCTCAACCGGAGAAAGTTCATATAACTTCATAAGTTCGCACCTCCTTGCTTACGCTTCACTAACCTCTATGAGGTGGATGATTTTTGCTACCTTGCCTTTTGTCTGAGGATTGTCGGGCTGAGTAGTTACATCGCCGATTTTCTTAAGACCTAAAGCGTGGGCTGTTGCAATCTGATCCTTTTTGGAGCCGATGAGGCTCTTTACTAACTTAATTGTCATAATGATGCAACCTCCCTATTATAAAATTTCCTTAACGGACTTACCGCGGATTGCGGCAACCTCTTCGGCAGTTCTGAGAGCTGCAAGACCTGCGAGTGTAGCACGAACTACATTGCAAGGATTATTTGAGCGAAGAGCCTTTGTTCTGATGTCTCTGATGCCGACTGCCTCTACAACGGCACGAACAGGACCGCCTGCGATAACACCGGTACCGGGAGCAGCGGGCTTCATAAGAACTCTGCCTGCACCGAACTCGCCGATGATTTCGTGGGGGATTGTTGTGCCTCTGAGAGCAACCTTCATAAGATTCTTCTTGGCATCCTCAATACCCTTGCGGATAGCGTCGGGTACCTCGCCTGCCTTTCCGATACCGAAACCAACTGTTCCGTTACCGTCGCCTACAACTACCAAAGCTGCAAACTTGAATATACGACCGCCCTTAACCGTCTTGGATACACGGTTAATAGTAACGACTCTTTCCTTTAACTCGCCTGTTACTTCTACTGTCTTAGCCAAAGTTATTCCTCCTCTTCCTTAGAAATCGAGGCCGCCCTCACGGGCGCCTTCGGCCAATTCCTTAACACGGCCGTGATAGATATTACCGCCTCTGTCAAATACAACCTGGGCGATATTCTTAGCTTTTGCGCGCTCTGCAACCAAAACGCCTACAGCCTTTGCTGCCTCTTTGTTTCCGCCATTTCCTGTGATGGACTTGTCAAGGCTTGAAGCCTGAGCAAGTGTAACACCGGCTACATCGTCAATAATCTGAGCGTAGATGTTGCTTCTGGAGCGGAATACGCACAAACGGGGACAAGATGCTGTGCCGCTTACTTTGCTGCGGACTCTCTTATGGCGTTTTGCGCGTGCCTTTTTTGTATCAGGTCTGCTTACCATTAATTATTCACTCCTTAATTATTTGCCCTTACCGGCCTTGCCTTCCTTGCGGCGGATAACTTCGTCAGCGTACTTAATACCCTTACCCTTATAAGGCTCCGGCGGACGCTTCTCTCTGACTTCGGCAGCAAACTGACCTACCTTTTGCTTATCAATGCCGACAATGATGATCTTGTTGGGATCGGGAACTTCGATTTTGATGTCCTCTGTTTCCTCAACAATAACCTGGTGTGAATAACCAAGATTCATAACGCACTTGTTACCCTGCTTCTGAACACGATAACCTACGCCGTTAACCTCAAGCACCTTTTTGTAGCCTTCTGTAACACCAACAACCATATTGTTGATGAGAGTTCTTGTAAGACCGTGAAGTGAACGGTTTTCCTTAGCGTCATTCGGGCGGGTAACCTCGATTACATCGCCCTTGATTTCAACTGTCATAGCCTGATTGTAGGCAAGGTCAAGAGTACCCTTGGGACCTTTGACAGTGATAACGCCGTCAGCGATAGTCGCTGTAACACCGGCGGGAATATTTATAGGTTTTCTTCCAATTCGAGACATTTTCGCACCTCCTCTTACCAAATGTAAGCGAGAACCTCGCCGCCAATATGCTCCTTGCGTGCCTGACGGTCAGTCATAACACCCTTAGAGGTTGAGATAATGGCAACGCCGAGACCCTTCATTACCTTCGGCATATCTTCTGCATTACTGTAAATGCGTAAGCCGGGCTTTGATACACGGCGAAGACCTGTGATAACAGGAGTCTTGCCGTCGATGTACTTAAGAGTAACCTTAATTACACCCTGCTTACCGTCCTCAATTACTGTGAAATTCTTAATATAGCCCTCGTCCAAAAGAATCTGACAAATAGACTTCTTAAGGTTTGAAGCGGGAATCTCAACAGAATCGTGCTTAGCTGAGTTAGCGTTACGAATTCTTGTAAGTAAATCAGCGATAGTATCTGTAATCTGCATGACCTTTATCCTCCTTGCTTACCAGCTTGCTTTCTTTACGCCCGGAATCTCGCCCTTGTAAGCGAGCTCACGGAAGCAAATACGACAAATACCATATTTGCGGAGGT
>CALYYZ010000178.1 GCA_945607165.1 uncultured Ruminococcus sp.
ATACTGTTATCAAAAACGGATTTCAGGCTGCTTTTATGGCTCCGACAGAAATACTTGCCGTCCAGCACTATAACACGCTCAAAAAAATGTTTGAAGGCACAGATATTAGGGTTGGTCTTCTGACAGGAGCTTTAAAAGAATCAGAAAAAAAGGATATAAGGAACAGATTGGCAGACGGCGAGATTGACCTGATAATAGGCACACACGCACTGATAACCGATAAAACCGAATTTAGAAATCTTGGAATTGCCGTCACAGATGAGCAGCATCGCTTCGGAGTGGCTCAGCGTTCAAAGCTTCTCGGAAAGGGAGACAATCCCCACCTGCTGGTTATGAGTGCAACCCCAATTCCCAGAACTCTCGGACTTATCATTTTCGGCGACCTCGATATTTCGGTAATTGATGAGCTTCCTCCGCAGCGTAAACCCGTAAAAACCCTTATGACCGACAGCTCAAAGCGGGGCAAAATATTTCAGTTTATCAGGAAAGAAATTGAAAGCGGTAGACAGGCGTTTGTAGTATGTCCACTTGTCGAGGAGGGCGAGCTTGACGGTGTTGCTTCGGCTGAGGAGTATGCGGCAGAGCTTATGCTTAAGGAGTTTTATGATATTCCTGTCGGTATAGTACACGGTCAGATGAAAGCTGAAGATAAGGAAACGGTAATGCAGGATTTTGCACAAGGAAAATACAGTGTGCTTGTTGCAACTACTGTTATCGAGGTTGGCGTTGATGTTCCAAACGCTTCCGTAATGGTTATAGAAAATGCCGAGCGATTTGGTCTTTCTCAGCTGCATCAGCTGAGAGGCAGAGTCGGCAGGGGAGATACGGAGTCTTATTGCATATTGATAAGCGATAAAAAATCTCAGATTTCAAAACAGCGTCTTGAGGTGCTCTGCTCCACAAATGACGGATTCAAGATTGCCGATCAGGATCTAAGACTCAGGGGTCCCGGTGACTTTTTCGGCTGTCGTCAGCACGGTCTGCCCCAAATGGCTATTGCCGACTTAGCAGATGTTGCAAGCCTTGAACTGTCGCAAAAAATAACAGAATTTATTCTATTTACATACAAGGACATTCGCTGCGACGAGCTTAGAATGTTATATGCAGAGGTCGAAAGACTCTTTGCACGAGGAGGCAAAAACTCACTTAATTGACAAAGGAGAAATTTTGATGAAAAGAATATCTGCAAAGTTGCTCTCGATATTCCTGATAATACTGACCTTGTTTTCTACTGCTTTTGTTTCTGTTGGTGCGGTTTCCTACAGCAACGATGTTAAAACAGTATCCGATTCAATATTACTGGTAAATATGGATTCGGGACAAACGGTGTTTGAAAAGGACGCTGACTCAAAGCGATATCCTGCATCAACAACAAAAATAATGACCTACATTATTGTTGTTGAAAATATTGACGATCTCGACAACACTCGAGTTCCTATAAAGGCAGAGGTTTTGGAACCGTTGAAAAACACAGGCAGCTCGATAGCGTCTGTTGAAGACCATATCGGCAAAACTATGTCGGTAATTGATTTGCTTTACAGTATGATGGTGCCGTCGGGCAATGATGCTTCCCTCGTGCTTGCAGATTATGTCGGTGGCGGAAGCATTGAGAAATTTGTAAAGATGATGAATGACAAGGCAAAGGAGCTTGGTTGCAAAAACACTAATTTTGTGAATCCCGAGGGACTCCATGATGATAATCATTACACCACTGCAAGAGACCTCTATACAATCACAAACTATGCAATGACTCTGCCTCGTTTTGTTGAAATTACCGATACTACCTCATACACCTGTGAGGGAGATGATTATCCCCTTATCACTACAAATTATCTTATCGATCAAAACAACGGCGGTGAGTATTTCTATACATACGCTAAGGGAATAAAAACAGGAACAACCGATGAAGCGGGTCGATGCCTTGTTACAACTGCCTCAGCCGATGGCTATTCCTATATGGCTATATTATTACATGCTCCATATAAAGCAGGGGTAATCGAAACTTATGGAACAATGACAGATGCTGCAAATCTGTTCAGATGGGCACTCACGCAGCTTGAGCTTGAAAAGGTTGCAACCTCGTCAACTCCAATGTGCGAGCAAAATATAAAGCTTGCGTGGGGTAAGGATTCTCTGAACCTTGTGCCGGACAAAACTCTGAGTGCAATCGTTCCTAAGGATATTGAAAGCTCAGAGGTAATTGTTGAAACGAAAAAACCCGACAGTATTGATGCTCCAATAAAAAAAGGAGATAAGGTTGGCACAGCAACAATTTATTATCAGGATAAAAACGGCGGAGAAAAGCAAAAGCTTGCCGAGGTGAATCTTGTAGCTGAGGAAACTGTTGAAGCAAGCGGTATTCTCTATGTACTGAATGTTATTGGCACTATTTTCAAGTCATATTGGTTTTTGTTGATAATAGGCCTGATAGTTGTAATTTTAGTAATTTACTTTATTCTGAGCAAGATAAACAAGAAGCGCAGCAGAAAAAACAACAGGGTAAAGCGTTATCGCAATTTATAATAATAAAAGAAAAATAATATCAATGTGATATAATCATTCTATATATAGTAATTGAGGTGTACGATTATGAAATGTCCGTATTGCAGTTTTGAGGAAAGCAGAGTAATTGACTCCCGTTCTGCCGATGACGGCGAGCGAATAAGGAGAAGACGCGAGTGCCTGAAATGCGGAAAGCGTTTTACAACTCATGAGGTGATAGAGACTGTACCGATTATCGTTGTTAAGCGAGATAAGTCAAGGGAGGTTTTCGACCGCAATAAGCTGACTGCCGGCATATTAAGAGCCTGTGAAAAACGCCCCGTTTCTATCAAAAAGATTGAAGAAATGGTTGACAGCATAGAGGCGAAGCTCCAAAGCAGCCTTGACAGAGAGGTTACCACAAATCAAATAGGTGAGCTTGCAATGGAGGAAATTAAAAATGCAGACGAGGTAGCTTATGTCCGTTTTGCCTCTGTTTACCGTCAATTCAAGGATATTAACACCTTTATGGAAGAGCTGAATAAGCTTCTTACCGAAAAAAGATAATATATAGGGTAGCGTTGATTAAGTCGTTTGTACAGAAAACAGCGGATAATATGCAGGCGGGCTGTTAAAGCGTGATTTATTCAGTGTTACCTTAGAAATAAACCGCATAATTCAATCCCCAATGACAGAAGCGTCGTTGGGGATAAATTTTTATTTGGTTGGAAAATACAACAAACTGAATAATT
>CALYYZ010000179.1 GCA_945607165.1 uncultured Ruminococcus sp.
TCTGACGAAAAATCTGACTTCGCAATCCGCACGCAATCTTTGTGCGGTATTGCCTTAAAGAGGAGCTTGTATGAAATTAGGAAAGAGCTTTCGGCTGTGCCTGTTTGTTTTTGGCTGCCTGATATTAAATTGCGGCGGAAAGGCGCTTGCCGAATTTTGGGAGCTGCCGCTATGGCTTGACGCATTGGGTACGGTTTTTGCGGCGTATGCGTTAGGCCCTTTTTGCGGTGCTGTCATTGGCGCAGCAACCAATATCATATACGGCATTTATTCACCGATAGCGTTTTTATACGTTCTTACCAATATATCTGTTGGAATAATTGTCGGCATTTTTGAGAAAAAGGGACTGTTAAAGGACCTGTTCGGATTTTTTTCAACCGCATTTGTCATAACAATTGTTTCGGTTGCAGTATCTACTCCCCTGAATTTTCTCTTTGCAGACGGTAATGTCGGAAATATGTGGGGAGATGGAATGATAGCATTTTGCCGTAAAATGGGATTCAATAATACGGTCAGCTGTATTGTCGGTGAGTTTTATATGGATTTTCTGGATAAAACTTTTACTATGGTATTGATTTTCCTTATAATTCATTTGAAAAATAAAAAAGCGGATAAGCACTCCAAAGATAAAAAAGTCATTAAAAACATGGTTTCCGCAATACTGGCAGTTATATTGGTCCCATCCGTTTTTGGCTCATCGGCTTATATTTCTGTTTCAGCATACGGAACGAATGATACTGACGATGATTACAACAAGTACATTCGAAAGGTATTCAGCGGAGATAACGGATTGCCCGGAGGAATGGCTAACGATATAGTTCAGACAAAGGACGGCATTTTGTGGATAGGCACATACGGCGGACTGTATCGTTACGGCGGAAACGACATCGAATGGATGAATAATATTGAGTCCATCAAAACTGTAAACTGCCTTTATACGGACGAGGCAGGCAGACTTTGGATAGGCACAAACGACAACGGTTTATCCATATACATAAACGATAAGATCACTAACGAGCTGACAAAAGCTGACGGATTCCCGTCAAATTCTGTCCGCTGCATTACCGAGGGGTCAAACGGTTTTTACTATGCCGGTACCACCGACAGCCTTGTTGTACTTACTATGAGCGGCGGGCTAAAGGTGTATGACACTATTGAAGAAGTTGTCTACGCAAGGAGAATATGCGCCGACAAGAGCGGAAATGTTGCGGCGGTTTCGGACGAGGGAGCGCTGTATCTCATTCAAGGAACCGAGGTCGCAGCAAAGCTGACTGCCGACGAGAACGGCGAGAGTTTCAGCAGCTGTATATTTGATGAAAGCGGGGCGCTGTATGTCGGCACATCGCTTAATACGGTGAAAAAATTTGACATCTCCGAGGGCACATTCAAGGAGCTTGATTCGGTTGAATGTGGAGAACTTCTGCGAATTAATTCGCTAACCTGTTCGGATAACGGAACACTGTTTCTATGCGCGGATAATGGCGCAGGATACATCACAGGCGGCAATAAATATCATTCTATCGATGTTTCCGGCTTTAACAGCTCGATTGAGCATATGTTGATCGACTATCAGGGCAATCTCTGGTTTACATCTTCGCGTCTGGGTTTGCTCTGCCTGTGTCAGTCTGTGTTTACGGAGATGAATGAATTTGACGGGTTGTCCGGAAACGTCGTGAACACAGTGACAAGGTGGCAGGATACATTGTATTTTGGCACGGACAGTGGTCTTGATGCGGTGAACGATAATCAGAGTATAATTACAAAACAGCTTATCGAAGCGCTTGACGGGGTGCGCATACGCTGCCTTATGTCAGATTCGGAAAACAACCTTTGGATATGCACTTCTGGCAAGGGTGTATGGGAGATTGCTCCCAACGGAAATATAGAAAAATACGACAGCGGAAACGGCACTTTGGGAGATAAATTCCGCTCCGCAATAGAGATCACGGACGGAACTATTGCTGCAGCAGGAGATTACGGTATTTCGTTTATAAACAACGGAGAGGTGATCAACACCATCGGCTCCTCCGATGGTCTGACAAATCCAAAACTGCTTACGCTTTGTGAGAGGAAAGACGGCAGTATTCTTGCCGGAACGGACGGAAACGGAATTGCGGTTATAAAGGACGGAAGGGTTGTACAGGAAATCAAGCAGGAGGACGGACTAAGCTCGGATATTATCCTGAGAATCGTTCAAAACTCCGATGATGACGGCTACTTTATTGTAACGGGAAATGGTTTATGTTATCTGGATAGTAATGATGAAATACGCATACTGAGCAACTTTCCTTATTACAATAACTACGACATAATTGAAGGAAACAGAAACGAGTTGTTTGTGCTTTGCTCCGCAGGTATTTATGTCGTTGACAAGACAGAACTACTTGAGGGCAACAATGTCAATTATCTTCTGTTGGACGCAAAAAAGGGACTGCGCATTGCGCTTACTCCAAATTCTTGGAATTACATTGATGAAAATGACGACCTGTATTTATCGGGAGATACTGGCGCAGTTTATTTTAACATAAATGAATACGATTTTTCTATGAGGTCATACCGAGTTCTGCTTAAGGAAATTGTAACGGACGGCGAAAGCGTCCTCATTGAAAAGGGTACTGAAACGGTCATTCCGGCGGGCACATCGGAAATTGTGATAACGCCCGAAATTGTAAACTTCTCGGTAAATGACCCCGACATCAGCGTTTATCTTGAAGGCTTTGATTCAGAGCCCAGAATTATGCCTCAAAGCGAAATGGAAAGCATTATATATTCCAACATTCCGTCGGGCAGATATGTGTTCCGTCTTGCGATTCTCGATAGCAGAACGGGAAGCATAATTACTGAAAACACTTACAAGATATTCAAGGAAAGAGAAATATATGACAATTGGTGGTTCAGATTATATGCAGGCACTGTTGTTGTAATTACGATCGCATATCTCACATGGCTTATTGTAAGGACGCAGATCCAAAAGACTTTGCGTATGCAGAAAATGGAGCTTGATTTTGCAAAGAATCAGATAAAAATGGGCAACGAAACCATTATTACCATTGCTCAGGCGGTTGACGCAAAGGACGAGAATACAAGCCAACACTCCGTCAGAGTATCGGAGTATTCTGTTATGATTGCAAAAGAACTTGGTTACAGCGAAGAACAATGCGAAAACCTGCGAAAGATAGCAATACTGCACGATATCGGCAAAATAGGTATTCCCGACAG
>CALYYZ010000180.1 GCA_945607165.1 uncultured Ruminococcus sp.
GTTAAGGAAATCGGAGTAGTATTCGGTCAGCGCACACAGCTTTGGTGGGACTTACCGCTTAGGGAAACCTACAGCGTACTCAAGGAAATATATGAGATACCGGACGACAGATATCACAAGCAGATGGCTTTTCTCAACGAGGTGCTTGATCTGGACAGCTTTATCACAAGCCCTGTACGCACACTTTCGCTCGGTCAGCGAATGAGGGCGGATATTGCGGCTTCACTTCTGCACAATCCCAAGGTTCTTTTTCTTGACGAGCCGACAATAGGCCTTGATGTTGTTGTTAAGGATAACATCAGAAAGGCTATTGAGTATATCAACCAAGAGGAAAAGACAACTGTTATACTGACAACTCACGATCTTGCGGATATTGAGCTTTTGTCAAATCATATTGTTATGATAGACAAGGGCGCAAATGTTTTTGACGGCACAATTTCGGATTTGAAGTCAAAATACGGTCAAATCAGAGAACTGCATTTTGAAACAAATACTGAGAATGTAAGCGAGGTACTTTCGTACAAACAGCATTTCGGCTTTGTGGACGACGATATTTCAATCAAGGAGGAAGGCGGCATTGTAAATGTTCGCTTCAACTGTGCTGTTGTTCCCGTGTCGGAAATGCTTGCATACACTCTGCAAAAGGTCAATATATCAGACATCAGCGTTAAGGACGCTGACATTGAGGAGATTATCCGCAGGCTGTACAAGCAGGGGGTGTAGTATGAAAAGGAGACTAAAAATATATACACCCTTTATCAACGCAGGCTTGCAGGAGGCTACTACATACAGGGCAAACTGGTTCTTCTTTATCATAGGAAATATAATGGGTTGCTTTGTTTCCTACTTCATATGGAACGCTGTGTTTCTTTCAAGCGGTGAAGCCTCAATGAACGGGTTTACGATGCCGCAGATGGTTGTATATATCTTTCTGATGTTTTTAACATCAACGCTTATAAACAGCGGCGGCACATATAATATAGGAGAAGAAATAAGAGACGGCTCGATAGCAATGCGTATGATTAAACCTATCAGCTACAACTCAACCTTTTTGTTTCAGGAATTGGGCAACAAAATAATGACCGTTTTTGTTATTATTATACCGCTTATTATCGGAGTTGAGATTTGCAGAGGTATTTTGATGGGCTCAGCTCAATTTGATTTCCTGCTGTTTTTGCTGTACATAACAAGCTGTGTATTGGCATATCTTATTAATTTCTTCTTTAATATCTGTTTTGGATTCATCGCCTTTGTTATAAAATATCTTTGGGGCGCAAATATGATGAAAAATGCTATAATCGGCTTTTTGTCGGGAGCAATCATTCCCTTCTCTTTTCTGCCCGACACGCTTGAAACGATTTTTCTGATATTACCCTTCTCCTCCCTGAACTATACCCCCGTAATGATATATATGGGAGTATACAAAGGCGCAAGCCTGTTTTTCTATCTTGGCTTGCAGCTGTTTTGGGTGCTTGCGTTCTGGGGATTGTCAAAGCTCCTATGGAGGATAGCTACAAAGCATCTTTGTGTACAAGGAGGTTAAGATGAAAAGTATTAAAAGAATGTTAAGAATGCACCGCATTTTCGTTTCTCAGGAATTAAAGAGGATGATGGAATATAAGGGCGACTTTTTTGTGGGAATCATCGGATTTCTAACCGGACAGTTTTTTAATCTGTTGTTTCTTTTTATTATATTTTCGCAGATTCCCAACCTTATGGGCTGGACGCTTGAGCAAATCGCCTTCATCTATGGTTTTTCGCTTATTCCAAAGGGACTTGACCATCTGCTGTTTGATAATCTGTGGGCAATCGGTCATTTTACGGTGCGCAAGGGTGATTTTGACAAGTACCTTACCAGACCGATAAATCCCCTGTTTCATGTAATGGTTGAAAAGCTTCAGATTGACGCCTTAGGTGAGTTAGTTATCGGAATTGCTCTTATTTGTATAACGCTTCCGAGCCTTGCGATACAGTGGAGCATAGTAAAAATACTCCTTATACTTTTGGTGATTCCGTTTGCAACGCTCATCTATACAGGCATTAAAATTGCAACGGCAGCTATTGCGTTTTGGACAAAGCTCAGCGGCAACATCACATATATGTTCTATATGGTTAATGACTTTGCAAAATATCCTGTCAGCATTTACAACAACTTTGTAAAAACTATCATTACCTATGTCATTCCCTTTGCATTTACTGCATTTTATCCTGCAAACTATATTCTGACCGGTAATAATCCGCTGTTTAACATAGGTCTGACGGTCGTTATTTCCATGGTGATAATGGTGATAAGCGTCCTGATTTGGAACAGAGGAATTAAAGCCTACGAAAGTGCCGGTTCATAATTAATTTCCTTATTAGAATAAAATTAAACCTGTCACAGCAAGATTCTGTGACAGGTTAATTTTTTATTTGATTGGAAAACACAACACACTGTATAATTGTGATATATTAAGCTTTAGGCTATTACGAACTCATTACCTTCATATTTTTCGCCGCCGTTCTCATCAATAAATACCAAGGTATTATCATCCTTAAGCATCACTGTTTCGCTCGTTGAAGCGTCGGTGTAATCCTCTGTAATTGCCGAGAAAGTTTCAGCATTGTATCGGCTCTGTTTTTCAGGAGTAAGCACAAGCCGATTTCCGTTGACAGCAAAAGAACCGTAAATTTGGACTACTTTTCCGTCTAAGCTGTTTTTCCAGTAATCCATGGGAATACCCATACTAAAGGTATAGTCTTTATTTATGGTCAAAGAGTAGTTGTCACCGGCCTCGTTGTCTTTCAACCTCCACTCACCTACAAAAGCCTGCACCGCTTCTTCGGTGCCGTCCGTAGACTCCTGAACAGTCTCAGTTACAACTTCAGACGGATCAGTTTTTTCTGTTGCCTGCGCTGCTGTAGTTTCAGAAGCACTTCTGTCAGATTTCTTAGTTACACTCGCAGAACTACAGGAAGTAAGAAACACCAGCATCAAAGCAAAAGACACAATCGCAAAAAGCATTTTTTTCATAATACAGTACACCTCGTCTTTATTTTATTTGTTATATTACTGCTTCATATTATATATTTAATAAAAGAATTCGTCAATAAAAACAGAATATATAATTGAAAACACTTATATACACAGCTAAAAAACCAATATAAATACTCATACTGTGATTTTTTGTTACATATTACATTTGTCATTCTGTTTAAGCCTGATTCGCAATTAAC
>CALYYZ010000181.1 GCA_945607165.1 uncultured Ruminococcus sp.
GCACAGTCAGCTCCGTTGCAGGCAACGAGCTTGAACGAAGGCTTGATGTTCCGTATACCGGTGTTGTAAACCCCACTGCATTTGCAGCGGCTGAAAAAACCCGCAACGGAAAAATCGGAATCATCGGAACAGCCGCAACAATAGCAAGCCACAGCTACAAGCTCAGGCTTGAAAAGCTCAACCCGAATTTTCGGGTATTTGAGCAAGCCTGTCCGCTTTTTGTACCCTTAGTGGAAAGCGGCTTCATTTGCCGTGACGACCAGATTGTAAGGCTTGTGGTAAGAAGATATCTTTCCGAACTCAAGGAGATTGGAATTGACACCCTTATTTTAGGGTGCACTCACTATCCCTTGCTTCGTGACGCTGTATCGGATTTTATGGGCGAAGGCGTTACACTGGTTGACTCCGGATATGAAACGGCAGTCTATTCCGCAAAAATATTAAAGGAAAACGGATTGCTCAGCGACAACACTTCACAAAGCAAGCCTGAGTTTTTTGTAAGCGACACACCGGATGGTTTTGAAAATGTTGCAGGGCTGTTTTTAGGAAGAAATATGGAACATTCCGTAACTCAGATAGATATTGAGCAATACTGAGGAGACTCAAAATGGTCGAAAAAAACGGTAACAAAGAAAACTATATGGTTTCTATAATCGGGGAACAGATTCTCGACGGCGATTCAGACAGAGTTGAGGTAATTACGGCAGGCAACTATGTTCACAAGGGCGACCGTTGCTTCATAGGCTACAAGGAATATGACGAGGACAACCCTAACCGGCATTTTAACAATATCATAAAGGTTGAGAAAAACCTTGTCACAATAAACCGTACCGGTCCGCTAAGCTCAAGGCTGATGCTTGAAAAAGGCAGGAGACATCAGTGTGTTTACAAAACTCCTGCGGGTGATTTAATGATCGGCGTGTACACAAAAACCCTTGATAATAACCTCGGCGAAAAAGGCGGACGCCTTGAGGTAAGCTATACTCTTGACTTTAATTCCGATCTTGTCAGCGAGAACAGATTTATAATAACGGTTGAAGAAAAGAATACGGAGGTATAATTATGGATACATATTCAAAGGCGGTAACTACGCTTAAATCTGCAATTACATCTGCAATGGAAAGGGCAATCGAAAACGGACAGCTTCCAAAGGCTGAACTGCCCGGATTCATTATTGAAACGCCGGCTGATAAAAGCCACGGCGATTTTGCTGCTAATGCCGCAATGGCAGGAGCCAAAGCCTTTCGTATGCCTCCGTTTAAGATTGCACAGGCAATTACAGAGAATCTTGACCTAAGCGGAACGATGTGTGAAAAATTTGAAATTGCAGGCCCCGGATTTATTAACTTCTTTCTCGGCGAAGAATTTTATTCCGGCGTAATAAGCGAAATTCTTGCAAATCCCGATCAATACGGCTGTTCGGACTTCGGAAAAGGTGAAAAGGTTATGGTTGAGTTTGTTTCAGCCAATCCCACCGGACCTATGCATATGGGTAATGCAAGAGGCGGAGCACTTGGCGACTGCCTTGCCGCAGTGCTGAAAAAGGCAGGCTTCGATGTTTGGAAAGAATTTTATGTGAACGATGCAGGCAATCAAATTGAAAAATTCGGATGCTCTCTTGAAGCTCGTTATCTTCAGATTTTTAAAGGTGATGAAATTGAATTTCCGGAGGACGGATATCAGGGTGCGGATATTACCGAGCTAGCTCAGGAATATGCGGACAAAAACGGCGACTGTCTGATTGAAAAAAGCAGTGAGGAAAGAAAAAAAGAGCTTGTCGGTTTTGCTCTTCCCAAAAACATTAAAAAAATGCAGGAGGATATGGCAAAATACAAGATAATCTATGATAAATGGTTCTTTGAAAGTGAACTTCACAACAGCGGAGCCGTGAAAGAGGTTGTCGATTTGCTCACCGAAAAAGGACTTACCTATGAGCAGGACGGAGCAGTCTGGTACAAAAACAAGCAGGTTCTGACCGAGAAGCTTTTAAAAGAAGGCAAAACCCAAAAGTATATTGACAATCTTGAGTTGAAAGACGATGTGCTTATCCGTCAAAACGGCAATCCAACCTACTTTACCGCCGATATTGCATATCATAAGAATAAATTTGACCGAGGCTTTAATACCCTTATTGATGTTTGGGGAGCCGACCATCACGGTCATGTTATGAGAATGAAGGGTGCAATGGACGCTATCGGCTATGACGGAGAAAAACTCGATGTTGTGCTTATGCAGCTTGTTAAGCTTGTAAAGGGCGGAGAGCTTGTAAAGATGAGCAAGCGTACGGGTAAAGCAATTCAGCTCAGAGATTTGCTTGATGAGGTGCCTGTCGACAGCGCAAGATTCCTGTTTAATACAAGAGAAGCAAATACCCAAATGGACTTTGACCTTGACCTGGCGGTTTCTCAGGATAATCAGAATCCCGTTTATTATGTTCAATATGCACACGCAAGAATTTGCAGTATATTCAAATCTCTTGCAAATGACGGAATTAAGGCCGAGAAATGCACAAGCAGAGAGCTTGCCCTGCTCAAGGCTGATGAGGAGCGTGAGCTTATCAGTCACCTTGCCTCATATTCAGGTGAAATTGTGAGTGCCGCAAAGGACTATGACCCCACAAAGATCACCCGCTATGTTACAAAGCTTGCAACTCTTTTCCATAAATTCTACAACGCTTGCCGAGTAAAGAGCGAGGACAAAGAGCTTATGCAGGCAAGACTGGCTTTGTGTGAATGTGTAAAGGCTGTAATCAAAAATGTGCTTACAATGTTTAACATTTCCTGTCCTGAGAGTATGTAATTCACTTTTTGTGTAAAAATTAATATATATAGAAAATCGGGCATCCTTTTGACGCCCGATTTTTTATTTGATAGGAAAATACAACAAACTGTTTAATTTATATTTAAGGAAACGCTGAATAATGTTAGCTATAGTGACAAACAATAAAACCAGCTAAAAGAAAGGCGGTTTTATTTTGAAAAAAGAGTCAGAAAAGCATAATGAAAATTATCCTGTTGAGCTTCCGTCAAGAGGAAACAAAACAGAACATTCACCAATTATGGATGTACTGGACGAAGAAAGCTTCCCAACAAGGTTCGGAAACCGTCACAGCGGTGTGCATTATGACAGCTTTAATTCAAATCTCTCAGAGGTAGTTGCTACCGAAATAACACCTCAGCAGGAAGAGCAAACCATTCCCGAACAGTA
>CALYYZ010000182.1 GCA_945607165.1 uncultured Ruminococcus sp.
ATAAAGCATTACAATAACTCTCAGTCCTGCGCTTGAAATATACTCAAGCTCTCTCATATTAAGGGTTACGGTTTCAATATTATCAAAAGAACTGCGATTGATTTCATCCTCAAGCTGAGGAGAGGTCATAGTGTCCAGTCTTCCGATTAGAGAAAAGATTAAGTTCTGATTGCTGATGCCGACTTTAATTTCCATTTTATAGCCTCCGTTGGATTTTTTTGTTTATACAAATTATACAAGAAAAAGCAGTGTAAAATCAAGTAATTTATGAAAAAAATTATACTAATTTTTGATAAAATAATTTGATTTTGCCATAATCCCAATAAAAAGCAGAAAATCTTTTTTGTTCACAGGAAAAGCCGACTGCTTGATTCTTGCCATATTGTGCGATGCTATAATAACATATCAAGCCTGACAAAATACGGACAATTTTTTTGATGAGATTACTACTGTAAAAATCAAAAATATGTGCTATAATAAAATAAAGAGTCACTGAATAATTCATACTAACAGTTGCTTGAATATTTCCTAACCGGCAGCCCGAAAAATCTTACGGCGCAATATACACAAATGATTTAATCAGGCTTTCCTTAATAATCAGGGGGTGGTGTCTTGAAAACGACAGTAAAGGCGAATATTGAAAAGCTTTCCGATATTATAAGTGTGTGCGAACAGGCAGTTCCTCCGGAATTGAGAAGCACCAAGGATTATAATATGCTTTTGGTAGCGATAGAGGAGATTTTCGTCAACATTTCTTCATATTCATACCCCGACAAAGACGGGGAGGTTTTGTTTGAAATTGAGAATACAGGTGATAATACTGTCAAGGTGCAATTTCTTGATTCCGGCAAGGCGTTTGATCCCCTTGAATATGACAGCGGTAAAAAAGCAAAAAACAACATTCATAATTTGATTCCGGGTGGGTTGGGGATTGAGCTTGTAAAGCGAATTACCGAAAATCTGAGCTACAGATATGAAAACAAAAGAAACATACTCTGTTTTGAAAAGACGCTGGAGGTTATGCCATGAAAGGAATAACTGTTTCACTAAAAAAGCATATACTCTATTTTTTTGTTTCTATGGCTGTCTTTTCAATTCTCAACTTGCCGTCTAATTGGGACTTATTTTGCATAGGCAACGCCCAGCTGAGAATATCTGCAATTTTTCCGGTTCCGGCAGGTCTGATAATGGGTCCGGCAGGAGCATTAGGCTGTGCTGCCGGAAATCTGTTTTCGGATATGTTCGGAAATTTCAGTATATCCTCTGTGTTCGGCTTCCTTGCTAATTTTTTGTATGCTTGGATTCCGTATCGCCTGTGGCACACCTTGCTGCCTGTTGAGAACCACAAACTAAAATTTGTGTCATCGGCAAATACTACCGTGAAGTTTATTTTAATTACAGTGTTTTCTACTTTAGCGTCTATGGCGGTCTTATCAGCCGGCTGTGAGCTTGTCGGTTCATACGGATTTTTCAGGCTTTTTGTTCCCACGGTGATGTGCAATTTGTTTTTCTCGCTTTTTGGCGGAACAACGCTGTTCCTCGTGCTGACAAATCTGATCAATATTAAACCCTATGTGCCCAAAAAGCTGTATCAAAATCAATACATACACAAAAGATATATAGCCGACTATATTCTCTGCTGCCTTACTATGCTGCTTTTACTGCTCAAAACAATATATACCTGTTTGTCGTTTTTGAAATATAATAACGGTGTCAGCGACGATTTGTTTTGCAGTCTGTCGGACTTCGTAAATACTTATGACATTAACACTTTTATCTATGACATTTTAATTATAATATCTGTTTTATCAATGCTTTTTCTTCCGATGTGCAGAAGCAGAAAACCGGTTAGCGGCGCAGTTGTCTCTTTGCCCACAGGCACAGAGCTTAGTTCACATATAATAGCAATGTTTTTTATATGCACCTCACTGTGCAGTATTATTTTGTTTGGTGTTTTTGAATATCTGTTTATTTCCAATGCTTTCCTGCGGTCAACAGACGACAGCTTGTATCATATGACGCTGAGAACCCTGTTTTTCATAAATCTTTTCGGAGTTTCCGTTATTTCGCTTATTTGCATTTTGCTTAAAAAGCTTGAAAAATCCGTAATAAAGCCGATAAGCTGCATAAGCGAATACTGTGTAAACTTCGTTCAAAACGGACTTGCCTATGAGCTTCCCGATTTAGAAATAAACAGCTCCGAGATTTTGCAGCTTGCGTCGTCCTGCAGCAAAATGGCTTCAGATATTGTTAAGTATGTTGAAAGCGTGCAGGAGCAGGCGAAAAAAGAGGAAAAGGCGAGGGCGATGCTTGAAGCGGCAGCAAAAATTCAAATGGGAATTTTGCCGATACCGCTTCAAAGTGAAAGCTTTGAGGTTTACACCTACATAAAGCCTGCGCAAACCGTAGGAGGCGATTTTTACGACTTTGCACAGCTTGACGAAGATCGGCTGCTTGTTTGTATAGCCGATGTTTCTTCCAAGGGACTCCCTGCGGCGATGTTTATGGCTGAGGCTAATATGGTGTTAAAATGCAACAGACAGCTTTCGGCAGAGATGATTTTGAAAAAGGTCAATGAGATTCTGTGTGATAATAACAGTGAAAATATGTTTGTCACAGTATTTATCGGCATAATTAATACAAAAGAAAAAACGCTCGAATTTTCAAATGCCGGTCACAACTTCCCGATTATTATCAATGGCGGAACAACCGAGTTTTTGAAATCCAAGCCCGAGCCACCCATCGGATTCTTTTCTGATTTTAACTACAGCTTACATAAAGCTCACCTCGAAGCTGATTTTGAGCTGCTCTTATATACCGACGGAGTTAACGAGGCAGAAAATAGCAAAGGGGAATTTTTCGGAAACGACAGACTCTTGACTCTCTGCAAATCTGATGAATATAAGTCAGCACCTATTGAAAGTCACATTGATATTTTGATTAAGAGCGTTGAAAAATTTACTGACGGAGCAATGCAGTCTGATGACATTACGGCTCTTACAGTCAGAATGAAATAATGCCGCCAAAAAAAGCAACAACACCGCACGCAGGTTTCGTGCGGTGTTGTCGTATAAAAATCCTACCTGACAAAAACAGTCGGATAGAATTTTTGAATATTATCCGAGCGAGGGGATAAGCTGTGCAAGATATTTTTGAATTTGCGTTGCGTCTGCTATCGTAATGATTCCATC
>CALYYZ010000183.1 GCA_945607165.1 uncultured Ruminococcus sp.
CTGTTGTGGGCTATATGGAACAGCATGCCTGTAAAAATCCCGAGATTGTGCTGTATGATGAGCTTTTGTCTGTATTTGAGCCTATAATGGAAATTGAAAAGGAAATTGCCGATGTCACAAAAGCAATAGAGAGTAATTCTAAAAACCTCAACGAGCTAGTTGAAAAACAAACCTACCTTATTGAACAGCACGAAGCAATGGGTGGGCTTACATACAAAAGCCGTACACGCTCAGCCCTTTTAGGTCTGGGTTTCAGTGAAAATGAATTTGATATGCCTGTTGGCAATTTAAGCGGAGGTCAGCGCTCAAAGCTGTGCCTTGCAAAGCTGCTTCTCTCAAGAAGCACACTGCTGTTGCTTGACGAGCCGACAAACCACCTTGATATCGACTCTGTAGGTTGGCTTGAGGGATTTCTGAGAGATTTTAAGGGCGCATTGATAATCATTAGTCACGACCGATATTTTCTTGATAATGTCACAAACAAGACTATTGAGCTCGAACACAACAAAATAATGTGCTACAAGGGTGCTTATTCTGAGTTCATCAGAAAAAAGCAGGCTTATATTGAGTCGATGAAAAACAAGTATGAAAATGACCTGAAGGAAATCAAGCGTATTGAGGGCATTGTTGAACAGCAGAAGCGCTGGGGACGAGAACACAATTTCATCACCGCAGCCAGCAAGCAAAAGCAGGCTGACAGAATAAAGGCTCAGCTCATTGCTCCCGACAGCGAGCTTGAAAATATGCATTTGCGCTTCGAGCCTAAATGTGAAAGCGGAAACGATGTTATGGATTGCCGAGGTCTTGAAAAGTCCTTTGGCAACAAAAGGCTTTTTTCCAATGTTGATATACATATCAGAAAAGGCGAGAAGGTTTTTATTCTCGGTGCAAACGGCTGCGGCAAAACAACCCTATTCAAAATCTTAATGGGCAGAATACCGCAAGACAGAGGAGAATATGATTACGGCACAAATGTTCTGACAGGATACTTTGATCAAATGCAGCAAAACCTCAATTTGAGCAAAAGTGCCATAGACGAAGTGTGGGATGAATTTCCGAATCTGACTCAAACCGAGGTTAGGAGTGCCTTAGCATCATTTCTGTTTAAGGGCGAAGAGGTTTTCAAGCCTCTTTCAAATATGAGCGGCGGAGAGAGAGCGAGAATCTCGCTTTTGAAGCTGATGCTTAAGGGCGCAAATTTTCTTTTGCTTGACGAGCCGACAAATCACCTTGACGCTTCCTCAAGAGAAGAGCTTGAAAAAACACTTGCAGACTACGGCGGTACGATGCTTGTAATAAGTCACGACCGTTATTTTATTAATAAGCTTGCCGATAGGGTGTTGGTTCTCGGAAAGGACGGCATCACGGAGTATTTGGGCAATTACGATTACTATATTGAGCGAGTCAGGGAGAAAAAGGCGGATACTGCAATCAATACTGACTCAAAAAAAGAAAAACCGCAGAACGAGTATTTTCTGAACAAGCAGCGTCAGAGTGAAAAGAGGAAGCTCAGCACAAGGCTTAAAAAATCGGAGCAGGAAATTGAACGGCTTGAAGAAGAAATACAGCAGGTTCAGAATGTGCTTTCAAGTGAGGAGACGGCCTCGGACTACGAAAAGCTTATTGAGCTTACGCAAAAGCTCGAAGAACTGCAGGGCGAGCAGGAAGAGCAATACGCATTGTGGGCAGAGCTTTCCGAGCTTTTAGACAGTACAAATTAGGCAATATTTTATTTCCAAAGGAGTATGCAACAGGTCTTGCGTTTTCATTGTCTAAAACTTAATGTTGAAAATATTTCAAAATATGGTATAATATAAGTTGTGGCAACACGGCGAATATCCGCCCGTGGCGCAACCGGATAACGCAACAGATTCCGATTCTGGAGATTGGGGGTTCAAATCCCTTCGGGCGGACCAAAAAAGCGAGAATGTTTTCATTCTCGTTTTTTATACTAAAAGCTGATTAAAAGCTTTATAAAATTTTTGAGCATATTTTTTGTAATACGAGTGAGATTCCGCAGAAATGCTGACGCATTTCGAGGACAGCTCACGAAGTATGACGGATAATATGCCAAAAAGATATTTTAGTTTTTAATTAGGTTTTAGTATTTGTTTGCTCAGAATCCGAAGGGATTTGAAGGTGAGCGTTAAGAAATCGTCACAGTGTGACGATTTTAGCGAACTGCGTTGATGATACTTTTCTCCTTTTTCACACCACAGGCGGCGAGATGGTGTATTCTTTTTTATGAACATACTTCGGCGGAGCAGCAGAGGCTGACTCAAATCAAAAGATTTGTGTCAGCCTCGTTTTTACTACTCATGAGTTATGATATGCTTAATTGTGTTTCCGATACAGTTAATATTTTCCTTTAAAAAGCTCGGAAAGGCCTTGTACTCTCCCAGTCTGTCAATGGGAATCCAGTGCAGATTTTCCCTTTCGCCTGTTTGCGTGGTACTGTTGCAGGTTAAATTCCGATTTCCGTTGGGCTTCATCAAAAAGTAAATTGATATTTCGTGACAGTCAAGTCCATCAAGGCTTTCACTGCCCTTAAAGAAATTTTCGTGAATAAACGCTATTCTGTCGATCTCATAATGAGCCCCGGTTTCTTCTAAAACCTCTCTTATTACGGCGTCCTCGGCAGATTCACCGATATGTACGGCACCGCCGACGGAGTATAGATAATTGTCACGCTCGTTGCCGACAAAAAGCACATATCCATCCTCAATAATTATGGCACCTGCTCTGTACCGAAACCACTTATTCTCACGAACAAATCCACAGTCAAATTCCATATTTCCTCCTCGGAATAAGATAAGCCCCTTATGCATAATACAGCTATACACTTCGGGGTTGAATCAATATTCTATTATTTATCCAAACTCTTCATCGTAGGGACGAAAGCAGACATCCTTTACTTGATGTGTTGTGACCTCATATTTTTTACTACCGCAGCAATTTTAGTGCTTTTGGGGTCGCTCGCAAGTCTTCGAATAATATCGAATTTGATTGCGATTACTGTATAAATTGGTGTAAATGGTGTAAGCACTTTATCCCGAAACGAATAAACCGCTAATAATCAATTCGCTTTATTATACTCATTTTTGAAGTACGAGTCAAGACCTTCAAATTCAGACCTCCT
>CALYYZ010000184.1 GCA_945607165.1 uncultured Ruminococcus sp.
ACAACTGTTTCTCGCTCCCTGCAGAGCAGATCGTGGCGCAGTATCTAACATGGCTTATGCTCATCACAATAGCAATAGGAAAGTATTTGATGAATGGGTATTCGGTTGTCAAGGAACAACCCATTCACCGCTATGTAAACGGAAAACAGGTAAAGGACTATCCGTTGCCCTTCACCTGTTTCCTCACTTAAAGGCTAAATTGTAACCCTATTTGAAAAAATATTTTTTGAGCTTGGAAATTGCCGATTTTACAGACTTGATGACCGCAGGGTGGGTACATCTTTCCCTTTCGGCAATTTCCTCGTAAGTAAGACCATCAAAGTAATACATCACAAGCCTGCGGCGTTGTGTTTCAGGCAGAGTAGCTATAGCTCTGCGTAGTTGCTCGTTTCGCATATCATTGAGCACAGCAATCTCTACGCTTTCAACATTCGCAATGGCTCTTGCGTGTAAAGCTGCCTCGGTCAACTCGCTATGCTCAATATGCCTGTCCCATTCGTTGAGAAAGGATAGGTCATCCAACTCAAAACGGTCAAGCAGGTCAAATACCGCCTTGTCTATTTCCATACAAATTTGCACACCTTGTCCATCCTTGAATGAAACGTAGAAATGCGGGTTGTCAGTATCAATACCTACGCTGAAAATTTCGTAGGGGTTGTCCTTGTCCTTTCTGCGGCAAGGGCGGGCATCTTTTTTCGGAAGGTAAACTTCCATTTTTATTTCCTCCTGTCATAGTGATTTTTTTGATTGAAAAAATCACTTGACGGAGGATCACGGCAGCCGATAAAAAATCCGCTACAAACAACAAAAGCACACAGACGGACATAATAATCCGTAAGTGTGCCTTCGCTTAACTTAGTTAAATACGTATATATCCCCGTAATATTCGGCGGTGCGTGTAGGAGAACTATAATTACATATAAAATGAGCTGCAGCTCACATCTGTAAGCGCAACTCATAATATGTTTTACTGTGAATTTGTTTGTTAGGTTTTTATATAGTGGTCTCTTTCTATTGGTGCGTTCTTACTCGAACCTCCTCTTTTTCCTCATTTGTGTTGTCCTTTCTATTATAAAGTGAACTATAACTCATTCGTAGTGAGTTAGTAGGTTATTTATGTGCGTTACGCCTCATACTAAAATATAATAGAGGTGAGTTACAATGCACAATGTATTAGATGCGTTTGCCGCAGAAGCAAAAAGAAAACGTATTGCCGCTGGGTACACCCAAAGAAAACTGGCTGAAAAGCTGAATATGAGTGTTCGCACTATTATGGATTTAGAAAACTGCATCAGCAATCCAAAGTCTGAAACGATCTTATTGATAGCACGGGAGCTGAATATCAGTATTGATTCTATCCTGTTTCCAGATTTAGCGAGCGGTACCGTATCCAAAAGCATTATTGATTTCTTTTCCGGCAAAACCGAAAGTGAAATACAAAAATATATTTCACTGTGTCAGCAAGCAGATCAATTTAAGAATGACCACTGAGCAGTTGTTTATTGGTTTAAGCAGCTGCTTTTTCTGCTGCAACTACAATGATACGGTCGCTTTTAGCGGCACCATAGCAGGTAGATAATGTAAGAAGCTGTTGTCCGTATTGGGGTATGAACCCTGTATCGTACAATGCTCGGTTGCTTATCTCCGACACTTTATCGTTATATTTAACTTCATCGGCGGCGGTGTGGAAATCATACCAGCTGTCGTTATTCTTTACATACTCCACCGCAAAGACTTGGTATACTTTCAGTCCGTCTGCTGTTTCAAACTCAATGTACGGATGTTCCTCCCAGTATGCTTTATCCCTATATTGTGTAACATCAGAAAACATCGTACCGTTTTTCATATTGTGACCGTAGACAATCAAATTGTCACATTCCGGAGTAGAAGCCCCATCCAAAAACGGAATACCTGACACACTGTATTCACCCTCAAAGTTTTTACGAAGGTACTTCTGAGGTTCTTCGGGTGTAAACATAACCGGATAATTCACCGCCGTATTCGGAATACATATCCAGCCGATACAATCTCCGTTTGCTTCAAATAACGGTGTCAGATTGCGTGAGGTCTGTTTCTGTTCCTGCGGTGTTTCGGTCTGTTCAACATTATCCGTCATTTCCGTTTGTTCTGCTTCGGTTATAATATCCTCTAACTTTTCAAACCCTTTTATATCTTGTTGGCGTTCCCGATGCTCTTTTACTATCATTCCAATAGACAAGAGCATTAATGCTGCAAACAGAAGCGAGATTAACGGTAATACTTTTTTAGTTTTCATATAGACCTCCGTTAATAGCTTCTGTTTTTTTACTGAACACCATATATTACTCTTGCCTTGTCAGTTTATAAGTCCCGCCGACCGTCCCTTCTCCACCGACCATTGTGAGGATATCGCCGTCAACGGTAAATTCATAAGTAGAATCGTGTACAGATTCATTTGAGTAGTCGATTACGAGCTTATTACCGTCAATCGTATATGTAAAGTCGTAGGATATGGAGGGAAGCACCATTGCGCCGGTTCCATTTCCGTCAAACTCATATGTCGTAGTTCCGTCAAAATCCCAAGTGCCCGCAAGCGCATCCGTTCTGCCGGAGCAGCCTTTCACGATAAGTACAATGACAACCACTATAACAATCAATACAGCGGCAACACCGCCAAACAGCATACGGCGTTGTTTCTGCTTTTTCTTTTTTTTCTTATTTCTTTGAGCCATTCGTTCCGATTCACTCAGATACCGCCCTGGTTGCCGGTGTTCGCCGGAACGTGGGGATTGATAATCCTGCATAACATTTCTCCAATCTCAGACTCAGCAAAAAGGCGGTGGCGGGAACTCCCCGTCGCCGCCTTTTGCTTAAAGGTCTGTAGCTGAATTATTCAGCTTTTTCTTTTCTTTTTTTGCCGTAAATGACAGTTCCCAATACGCCGAAGCCGCTTACGAACAGCACTGCAAACCACAACATCATATTGCTGTTGTCGCCGGTCTGCGGAGAATCGGGATCCCCAGGGTTCGTCGGATTTGTCGGTGTTCCGGTAGCCGGAATCTCAACAGCAGCCTTCTTGTAGCCGCAAACCTCACATTCTTCATGCTTGCTGCCCTTTTCCGTTGCGGTGGCTTCTTTATCTACCAC
>CALYYZ010000185.1 GCA_945607165.1 uncultured Ruminococcus sp.
ATTCAATATGAGTATAACAGCAACTATAACCGGTTTGTTTGTTATGTTAGTTAGACAGGTGAAAAAGATACCAAGAAGGCTTACGGTGTTTCTTTGGATAATACCTTTTCTGCGTATGGTGTTTCCTTTTGGACTAAGCAGTTATTACAGTCTTATGTCCTTGTTATCTAAAATCACTACAAAAACTATTGTTGTGTATCATCCGACGGAAGATGTGGCTTTTTCGATGATGAATAGTGTTATGGCGGCAGACACCTATTTCCCGATTACTTATAAAGTTAATTTTCTTGAAAAAATATTTAACTTCTCTTCCGTTATATGGTTAATTGTTTCTTTGGCTATTCTATTAATGTTGGTAGTTATGTATTTTACAACACTCTGCGAAATAAAAGATGCAACTCATCTGAAGGACAATATCTATCTTTCTGAAAAGGTTATTTCTCCTGCGGTATACGGCATCGTTAATCCGAGAATTATCATGCCCGCATCATATAAAGACAGAAATGTTGAATTTGTTATACTACACGAAAAAATGCATATACGCAGTTTAGATAATCTGTGGCGAATTATAGCGTTTGTAATTGTCGCAGTACATTGGTTCAATCCACTTTGCTGGTTGTTCTTAAAATCATTCCTCACAGATCTTGAGTTGGCTTGCGATGAGCGTGTTCTTAAAAAGCTGGGTGATAGTCGTGCAAAAGAATATGCGTTATCATTATTAGAAAGCAGACAAGGGACAGCCGTTTTTGCTTCTTCTTTTGGCGGTGCAAAAATCCGCACACGAATTGAAAACATACTGTGCTTTAAAAAATTAACTTGGCTTTCGTTAACAGCATTTGTAGCATTGATTGTCATAATCTTCTATGTATTACTGACAAATGCAGGATGAAAGGGAGAATAAATATGAGAAACAAACAATTTAGCCGATATTATCTGTTTGCTTGCATCGGCGTTCTTATTGCTTCGTATTACCCCTTGTCAATGGGTGTTCGGGTAATTACGGATATGATTGTTAATGGGACTGTGCTGAAAGAAAACTATCCCAAATACATCATTCCGTACACTCCGATATGTATAGCTATTATAATTGGAGTTCTTTTAATGCCCTTGTGCATCAAACTATTAAAAAGATTTGCTTTAGCCGGTGGAGCTTCTGTCGCAACAGGAATGTTCTTTGTGCTTGAATTACTATTTGAACAAAAGGTTGTTGTATCAACGGTCGAAACCGTCACAAAACTTGAAGATTGGCAGATGTTTATGTGCTATGCCCGTCCGGAGGGTTTGGGCACAACTACATATAAAACACAAACTGCAGTTGATATTTTAATGGGAGATTATAATCCTGCATTCAAGCTGCATTTTTATATTATTTCTGTTGTGTTGATTATTACCGTCCTGAACTGCTTGTATGGCTTCGGACAAATGGTAAAGACCGGCGAAAAGAAACGACTTAAATCTTTGATTTTGCAATCGGTTTGCTCCCTCGTATTTCTCGGACTCTGCATTCTTGCTTGTTTTACTGCTTTTTGGAGAGACGGGAGTATTCAGGTGTCTGCGTTATCGGCAACATTAATGGCTGTGTTCTTTGTTCTTTTTGGTGTAACCGTAGGTGTGTTTGCAGGCTCGTTTCTTTTGGAGAAACGGAAATTTCTTTCTATTGGTATCCCGTCGCTCGTTGCCTCTTTTATGACGCTGCTTATGTATATCGGCGAAATTATTTTACTTAACGGACATCTGTATATCTTTGGTACCGGATTAATATTCAGCAGTATTCCCGGAATCGTTCTTGCTCCGATAGATTTGTTAATTATTTTAGCCTCGGGGTGTGTAACTGCATTGATTTTTTCGTTACTGAATCGAAACAAAAGCTTATAATATTTGGTTAATACCAAACACAACGGCGGCAGGGAAATCCTGACCGCTAATTATGGGCTTTGATTTTTCCGGAATGAATATGGTTTCTTCTAAATCCAATACCTATACTATTGACAAAGCTTTCACTAATATTTCCATAGATGGTATGGAATGTAATATTAAGCTCATTCCTTCGGATGATAATAAATACAAGGTTGTTTGTCGTGAGAGCGATAAGATTTATCATTCTGTTTCTGTTGAGAACGATACTCTTATCATTAAAAGAAACGATAATCGAGAGTGGTACGAACACTTTGGAATATATTGGAGCGATATGGAAGTCGCAGTTTACCTTCCTGAAAAAAATTACGGTGAATTATATGCTAAAAGTCTCAGCGGCGAAATTGTGATTCCTGAAACCTTCTCTTTTGAATCTGCTGATGTTCAAAGTACCAGCGGTAATGTCAGATTTTTGGCTTCTGTAAAAGGAGAAATGTCTGTAAACACGGTAAGCGGTGAACTTTATGTCGGAAAGAGTAAGCCGAGCAAGTTGACTGCGGAGTCTGTTAGTGGCTGTGTAACAGTTGAGAATATTGCGGCACAGGATTTTGTTAATGTCAAGGCAGTTAGCGGCGAGATTAAAATGTCCGAAATCAGATGTCAAACTTTAACTGCAAATACGACAAGCGGTGGATTAAGTCTATCAGATGTTGTCACAAGAGAGAAAATCCAAATTGAAAGTGTAAGCGGTAATGTTGATCTGAATAGGTATGATGCTGCATCCCTGTGGCTTAAAACAACCAGTGGAAACATTTATGGTACACTTTTATCGGAAAAGTTCTTCGTTACCAATACATTAAGCGGTAATGTAAGTGTTCCTCATTCTCCTTCAGGTGGAAATGTGAAGTAACAACAACCAGTGGAAATATAGAGTTCATTATTAAATAAATATGAGTATACTCTCTATCAGAAAATAGTATATAATAATATTTGCTAACCTTTTAAAAAGGAAAAAAGGCAGGAAAACTGCCTTTAAATCTTGATTTTCTCTTTTTTCCTTATACCCAGAATCCCGCCGGCACTGCCAAGTAACAGCATAGCTACTGCTCTTACGGCAGTAACGGCGGATAATGAATCATTTCCCTTTATCATTCCGGTTGCAGTAACAATCAAAAGCATCAAAAAAGCCGTAAATAAGCCAACAATTAATCCGGCTGATTTAGTGATCTTTGCCGTTATACACCCACCGCTGAATGCTCCGAAC
>CALYYZ010000186.1 GCA_945607165.1 uncultured Ruminococcus sp.
GTCGCTGTGACCCTTGAAGTGAAAACCTTCCGCCTTAAGCTCTTCTCTGATTCTCGGTGTGTTATACAGCTCACCGTTGTATACAATAACATACAGCTTTCCGTTATGCCTTACAGACATAGGCTGTTTTCCGTTTTCTCTGTCAATAACAACCAGCCTTCGGTGAATTAACGCCGTGTCACCGTTGATATATATTCCGTTTTCATCGGGCCCTCTTTTTTCAAGAGTCCTTGACATCTCACGAAGCAGAATATGCTTTTTGCTCATATCGGCTTCTCTTTCAATCCAGCCTGCTATACCGCACATAATAAGTCCTCCAATACTATGAATAGTTTATAAAAATATTACCAATAAGCACTTTTACTTAGCATTGTTATTTTCTCTTAACGAAAAAAGAAAGCAGATTGCCACGGTAATAAGTGCAAATGCAGAAATCACAGTACCCCCAAAAAAAGAAGAGCTGCTAACCTGTGAGGTAGAAAAAACTTCGATGCTGATGGGGAAAAATCTAAGATATATATGAGTGAATAAAGAAGTGAGTATACCTTGGAATATTCTAAATAAGAAAAATAATCCTTTGCTTATATCTGTATCACGAAGTACAGAAAAAATCTGTAAATGTACGCAGATTCCTCCGAATCCAACGACAAAGGCAACCAACTCAACAGGCATAGTTTTGCCGAGCTTGCTGACGGCTGTGCTTACCTCTAAAACGGAAAGCAGAAGGCTTTTAATGATTTCATTTTTTGTGTATACATCAATCACTCCTATGATTGACGAAAAAATGAGTACAAAGCTGCAAATCATAAGCATACTCTTTGTTCCGTCAGCTACAGCCTCAATTAATGCAGAACCCGGCGGGAAAGCTGAGCTTTCATACACCTCAGGATTATCTGAATTGTCCCTGCCGATAAAGAACAGCCTGCTTAGTATTCCGGTTATAATTACCGACAGGCATTGTGAACACAGAATAATCGTTCCAAAAAGCATATTGCCGAGAATTGATGCACCGACAAAGCTTATCAGAAATCCCGGCCCTGCACACACAGCAAAAAGCGCCGCCTGCTTTCCCTGATGCTTAGAAACAGCACCGATTTTTACAAGCTCATTTATTCCCTTTGCTCCAACGGGATATCCGCCAATCATACTCAGCAGTATTACGGGAGCCATACAACCGGGCAGACCGAAAACCGCTTTAGTAAAGCGTTCAAGCCGTTTTCCGATAATTATGGCTGTGCCTGACTTTATAATCAGAGACGAGACCACCATAAAAGGAAAGAGAGAAGGCACTAAAACGGACATACAAAGCTCAATTCCTTCTCTTATTCCCGATGAACATTCTTTTGAGAAAAAAAGAACTGCTCCGCAGACTGCCGCAATCAATGCAGTTTTGATAATGATAAGTGGTTTAGAAAGTGCCTTACTTAAATACATTGATATCACCGATAATATATATGATGGATTCAGCATAAATATAAACAGAACAAAAACTTTTATGTGTAATGGAGAGATATCTTTGTCAAAAGGCAAGAAAAAATCAAACGGTTCTGCAGTGCCCCCCGCAGGATTTGACATAGGCACACAGCCTCTTTTAGAGCTAATCGGCAACAGAAGAATTACTCTTGAGGGCTCAACAGGAATATTGCTTTATGAAAGCGAAAACATAAAAATAAACACCAACCGATTTGTAGCCTCGTTTTTCGGTCGGGGACTTCGTCTGAGATGTATAACAGGCTCCTGTGTTGAAATAGAAGGCTTTATTTCAAAAATAGAGTTTATATCGTGAGGTGATATCTTGACCTTAAAGTTTTTCAGGTTTGTTAGAGGTTATGTAGATTTTAAAATAACGGGAAAATTTCCGGAAAGACTTATGAATATAACCTCACGCTACGGTGTGCAAATGTGGAGTGCGGCTCCGTGCAGCGGCGGAATAACAGCCTCAATGTATCTTTCCGATTATCGAAAAATCAGATTTTTCACTCAAAAGGCGAGACTTAAAACAAGGGTAACTGCCCGTCACGGAATACCGTTTATCATTGCCCGATATAAAAACAGATTAGGTTTGCCCATTGGGCTTATTTCGGGACTTACGGCTATGATGCTGCTGTCCTGCTTTGCGTGGACGGTGCAAATTGTCGGCACTGAGCGAATAAGCGACACAAGGCTTATGCAGGTTCTCACAGACTGTGGGGTTAAAGCCGGTGTGCTGAGAAAGTCCTTTGATGTTCAGTCTGTACAGAGGGCGGTTATGCTAAAGATTCCGGAAATAAGCTGGATGAGTATTAATATTACTGGCAGTGTGGTAACAGTTGAAATAAAAGAAAAAACAGATAAGCCAAAAATAAATGATACCGAAACTCCGTGTAATGTAACAGCAAAGTCCGACGGTGTGATAACGGAAATGAATGTGCTAAACGGTATGTCCAAGGTTAAAACAGGAAGCGGAGTTGCACAGGGCGAGCTTCTTGTAAGCGGAATCGTTGAGACAAAGCGTGATACAATCAGATATCTTCACGCTCAGGCTCAGGTGCTTGCCGATGTAAAATATTCCAAGTCCTTAGCTCTTAGCAAGGAATACTCCTATGAGCAGCTCGGACGGCAGTCGTCATCTAAGAAAAAACTAAAATTTTTTTGGCTTGAATTTCCCTGTTCAATTTCATTATCCGGATTTAGTTCATCTGTTGCGAGCGAAAGCACTGCAAACATAATGATAAATAATACAGTTTTACCAATAGGAGTCTCTGCTTTGACAGAATATGAAACCACAAATGTTTCCGTGAAATCCAAGGAAGAAGAAGCAAAGCAGTATTTTAATAATGCTCTTTTGCTCTATGAGGTGTTTGAGAAAGGCGAAAGCACCCTCGTTTCTAAGAAAATTCAGTACAAACAGAGCGAATCGGATTATTTATGTCAGTGCGATTATGTATTTAATGAAAATATAGCAAAAACAGTTGAATTCAGCGTGACAGATTGAAATTAATATGTTAGAATAATGCAAAGGCAGTTGCCTAAGGAAACACTGAATAAATCACATCATAAGATTGTTTGCACATCTTGCTTGC
>CALYYZ010000187.1 GCA_945607165.1 uncultured Ruminococcus sp.
GCCGTTGATGACATAAAGGCTAAGCTTACTCTTGCAAGGCTTGCACAGCACAGGAATATTCCCATAATTTCTGCAATGGGTGCGGGAAACAAGCTTGATCCTACTTGCTTTGAGGTGAGCGATATTTTCAAAACGAGCGTTTGCCCCCTTGCAAGAATTATGCGCAGGGAGCTTAAAAAGCTCGGTGTGAATCGTCTCAAGGTGGTTTATTCCAAGGAAGCTCCGAAAAATCCGCCATATAGGCTCGAGGGAGAAAAAACCGTAGGCAGTCTCGCCTTTGTTCCCTCGGTTATGGGGCTTATAATTGCGGGCGAGGTAATAAAAGATCTGTGCTCATTTGAATAAAAATTATATACGGAAAACATTAAAGGCAATACTGTATGATTCTTTCACTATAATTATGCGGTATTGCCTTAAAAATATTGATAAATCCGAATGTTTGTGCTATAATTATTGAAATATGTTATTATGCCGTAAATATAATTTTTCGGAGGTGTTGAGTTGGTAGTTTTCGGAATTGATCCCGGTTATGCAATAGTCGGCTGGGGCGCAATCAGCTTCAAATCCAACACCTATAAAACACTCGGCTACGGCTCGGTTGAAACATCGTCACACTCCGATTTTAATGCTCGTCTGGAATATATCTACGATGAGCTTTATTCCATTCTGAGTCGATGTCGTCCCGACGCACTTGCCATTGAAAAACTGTATTTCCAAACTAACCAAAAAACGGCAATCAAGGTTGCACAGGCAAGGGGAGTTACCCTGCTTGCAGCCCAGAAGCTTAAGATACCTATTTTTGAGTATACGCCCTTACAGGTGAAAACTGCGGTTACCGGTTACGGCAAGGCTAAAAAGCCGCAGGTTATGGAAATGACAAGAAGACTTTTAAAGCTTGATGAAATGCCAAAGCCCGATGATACCGCAGATGCGCTTGCCATTGCAATCTGTCACGCTCAGGCGGCAGGCTCACAGCTCAGACAGGCTATGTTCAAAAGGGGAATTTAATATGCTGTACTCCGTAAGAGGCAGACTTATTCACACCACCTCATCATCTGCGGTTGTAGAATGTTCGGGTGTGGGATATAACTGCCAAACTACTTTAAATACACTGAAAACCTTAAAGCTTAATACAGAGGTAATGCTCTATACCTACCTCAATATCCGTGAGGATGCCGCAGAGCTTTTCGGATTTGCAACTAAAACAGAGCTTGAAACCTTTAAAACACTGATAAGCGTCAGCGGAGTGGGTCCAAAGGCAGGACTTGCAATTCTCTCTGAGCTTACGCCGGAGCAGGTTGCAATGTCTATTACCTCCGATGACATAAAAACGCTGACAAGGGCGCAGGGAATCGGCAAAAAGATTGCGCAAAGAATTATACTTGAGCTAAAGGATAAGCTTGCAAAGGCTTCGGCAGATGACAGCGGATTTTCTGCCGTTGCCGGTGCCTCGGTGCAGGCTGTCTCGGGCAATGTTCCAAAGGCGGTTGAAGCACTCGGAGTTTTGGGATATTCTCCCTCGGATGTTTCTTCGGTGCTCGCAACGCTTGATCCGAGCCTGCCTGTTGAACAACTGATTGCAATGACCTTAAAGCAGATGGGAAGAAACTGAAATGAGTAAAATGGAATTTTCGGAAGAATTTGATTTTGAAAACAGAATACTTGATACCGCTGAAATACCTGAGGACGCAGCCGAGGGCGACAATCCGCTGAGACCTAAAACCCTTGATGACTACATAGGTCAGGAAAAGGTTAAGGAAAATCTCAGAGTGTTCATTGAGGCGGCAAAGCTGAGGAATGAAACCCTTGACCATGTATTGCTCTACGGCCCTCCGGGACTCGGAAAAACTACCCTTGCCGGTATCATTGCAAATGAGCTTGGTGTTTCCGTCAGGATTACATCGGGTCCTGCCATAGAAAAGCCGGGAGATTTGGCGGCGCTGCTTACAAATCTGAATGAGGGCGATGTACTGTTTATTGATGAGATACACCGTCTCAGCCGTGCTGTAGAGGAAATATTGTATCCGTCAATGGAGGATTTTGCAATAGATATTATCACGGGCAAGGGACAAATGGCAGCGTCATACCACCTGCCCTTGCCGAAGTTTACCCTTGTCGGCGCAACAACAAGAGCAGGACAGCTTACTGCTCCGCTTCGTGACCGCTTCGGAGTTGTTCTCAGACTGGAGCTGTACACCCCCGAGGAGCTTGCTATGATAATTGAGCGAAGCGCCGGAATTTTGGGAATAAGGATCGAGCACGACGGAGCACTTGAAATTGCTTCCCGTTCAAGGGGTACTCCGAGAATTGCCAACAGAATGCTTAAGCGAGTGCGTGACTTTGCACAGGTTATGTCAGACGGTGTCATCACCGTTGACACTGCAAGAACTGCACTTGACAGACTTGAGATTGACGAGCTTGGACTTGACCGCAATGACAGACGGATGCTTGAAGCCATTGTCAATTTTTACAACGGCGGTCCCGTCGGTGTTGAAACCCTTGCAGCGGCAATCGGAGAGGAAGCGGTTACTATTGAAGATGTTTATGAGCCGTATCTGCTCCAAATCGGATTTTTGAGCAGAACCCCTAGGGGCAGATGCATTACCGCCGAGGCTTGCAGGCATCTCGGCTTCGATTTTCCGAAGGGCACTGTAAATCAGCCGGCTTGCCAGACAACCCTGTTCGGCAAGGAGTAGGACTAACATTTAGCAGCTTTAAAAAGATATAACGAAATTATATATATAACTGTGCAAACAGAATATACGGAGGTAACAAAATGGGCAGATTATTCGGAACAGACGGAGCGAGAGGAGTAGCAAATGTTGAGCTGACAGCCGAGCTTGCCATGAACATAGGCAGAGCAGCGGCAATGGTGCTTATCAGCGATGAGGTCGAACACCCCACAATTCTAATCGGTAAGGATACCAGACTTTCGGGAGATATGCTCGAAGGCGCACTTGTTGCAGGCCTTTGCTCGGTAGGTGCAAATGTTGAGCTTTTAGGCGTTGTACCCACCCCGGCTGT
>CALYYZ010000188.1 GCA_945607165.1 uncultured Ruminococcus sp.
AGGCTGTTATCGGCACAGCGCAGATAATAAGCGTAAGGCAGAGCAGTGTGCTTAAGAGCTTTAGTGCCAAGCGTTTTGTTTTCATAGTTTTTTTCCTCCTTAAATTTTTGGTATATTTTTTAGAGACTGAGTATATGCTCAGCCTGCAATTAACTTCTGAATTGCGGTTGCATCGGCAATGTCAATGCTTAAGTCTCCGTTTACATCTGCAAGCTGTTTTTGGGTATCGTCAAAGCTTGTCATTCCTGCAATGTATTTCTGAATTTCGGTGGCGTCGTCAATGCTCAGCGTACCGTCCTTGTTAACATCACCGATTAAATGAATAATCAAAGTGAAATATCCCCTGCTTCCGTTTCCGAGGTCGTAGGAATAGGTGACATTTTCTGCACCGTAATATACGGACAAAATGTTGCCGGATATACCGGCATATTCCCAACCCCCGGCTCTGCTGACATCAAATCCGCCCGGCAGGGTTGAAAGGTCGAACTTGTGGTTAGAATCAATAATTACATCGAAGGAGTTTGAGTAGCAGACGCACCAGGAAATCTCTGTGTTTTTGCTGAGATCAAGCGAGGTGAGCTGATTGTCGGAGCAGATAAGATCTATAAGATGAGTGTTATTGCTCACATCGAGAGTTTTAATCTTATTGTAGGAGCAGTCAAGTATTTGAAGCGCTGTATTTCGATTCAAGAAAAGAGAATCTATTTGATTTGAGGAGCAGTGGAGATACTTAAGCGCAGTATTTTTGCTCACATCGAGAGAGGTCAGATTATTTGACTTGCAGCTAATTTCGACAAGAGCTGTATTTTTGCTTACATCAAGCGAAGAAAGCTGATTGTAGGAGCAGTAAATATGGTCAAGCAGAGGGTTTTGGTCTGTTTTAAGGGCAGAAATCAGATTTGATGAGCAGTCAAGATATTTAAGCAAAGAGTTTTTGCTTACATCAAGCGAAGAAAGCTGATTGTTGGAACATTCAAGAGATTCGAGTAAAGAGTTTTTGCTCACATCAAGAGAAGTAAGCTTGTTGCTGTTGCAGGAAAGACTTGAAAGCTTTGAGTTGTTTCCCACATTTAGCTCGGAAATCTTATTGTAATCGCAGTCAAGGCTTGTAAGGGATGTGTTGCTTCTCAAATCGAGCGTTGTGAGCTGATTGTTCCAGCAGCTAAGCCTTTCAAGCGCAGTGTTTTTGCTCAAATCAACATAGCTAAGCTGATTGTAGCAGAAGCCTAAATTCTTAAGTTTTGTATTCTTGCTTAAATCAAGAGAGGTTATATTATTGTTGTTACAGGCAAATTCTGTGAGTGCGGCGTTATTGCTCAAATTAATAGAGGTGATATTGTTCTGAGAGCAGTTTACAATCGTAAGCTTAGTGTTGCGGCTTATATTAAGAGAGGTAAGGTCATTTCCCGAACACAAAAGCTGCTCAAGCCGGGTGTTTTTGCTTACATCAATAGAGGTAAGCTTATTCATCGAGCAGGTTAGATATATAAGATTTGTGAAGTATTCAACACCCTTAAGGTTTTTTATTCCTAAGTTGTGAGCATAAATATCGGTAACTGAGGCAATTTCCGCTTCGCTCAGTGAGCCGTTTTCGTTTGTGTCAAAATTAGAGCTGACATATTCCCTGAATTTTGCATCGGGGAAGTTTGTCTCGTCGATTGCAACACCTGTTGCCGCAAAGGCTGTTATCGGCACAGCGCAGATAATAAGCGTAAGGCAGAGCAGTGTGCTTAACAGCCTTAGTGAATTATGTTTTGCTTTCATAGCTTTTCTCCTCTTAATTTATAATAAGTAATTGAATACTGTCAAAAGGTAAATGCGTATTTTGTTTATTCCGATTACATTGTTAAGGCAACATCGCACAGACATAAGGTGCGGTGTTGCCTTAATCGTGTTTCCTAAATAATTGTGCCTGTTAGAACAGCGTTGGGGATAAGTCTTGTGAGATTGTCGATTTTTGAAATCGAAGCATCAAAATTAAATTTAATGACGCCAAGGTTCACCAGCAGAGCGAAAACTCCGATTGCAACAGCCACAATAACCAAGACAATCAAAAGTTTTTTCAGTTTATCGTTTTTGTTGTTATTTGTGTTATTGTCCATAAAAATTCACCTCCGAAAACAGCAGAGAAATACTCCGCTTTCTTACTATAATTTTACTACAAATATAGGTGATATGTAAAGTAAAAATTAGAGAAATTGTGAAAAAAAGTAAAAAAATCTAATGCCTGATAAAAAGCAGACAATCCTGTACTCCATTTTTTGTCGGTTTGCCATAGGGAAAAAAAGCACCGATGATTTTGGCTTCATCGGTGCTTTGGTGACTCTTGGTAACTTTTGTTGTACAGTCGGTTATTGTTTCCTCGAACCGCAGTTTATGCAGGTTGAGCCGCCGTGGGAGTTTTTATATCCGCACTGACCGCAGAACCATTCGTTGTAAGCTGACTGTGTGCCGTAGTGAGGCTGATTGCTGACAGTTTGGCTGTAATAATTTCCGCTGTGAGTAGGTGCAGCTTGAGAAACGGAATTACGGCTGTTGCCAAGTTTTTCATCGCAAAGTGCCTGAACCACCATACTTTTTCCTACTGCAATAAATATCATCGAAGCTATTGCCATAATAATCCAGAATACAAACAAAAACAGAAACGCTCTTTCAGAGTCTGTATCAATGTACTTAAGGCTTGCTGTTTCGCTTATCAGCTGAGCGAACATCGGCATCAAAGTGCTTATAGAAAACACCTCAAGCAGTATGCCCTGAGCGCAAAGTATGATTCCCGAAACTTTTCTTTTTAAATAATCCTGCATTTTAAAAACTCCTTTAAATAAATTTTTTTAGTTTTAAGGGAAACGCCGATTAAATCGTTTGTGCAAACAGCTTTTATCGTTATTCGTTCTGTGTTTCCTTGGGTTTTGGTTTTGAGGTTTGGCACTCGAATTATGAACATAATTGTTTTCTGTAGTCAACGCTCGGGAAAAGAAGTCTTATACAGATGAAGCCTTCTACACGAATTAC
>CALYYZ010000189.1 GCA_945607165.1 uncultured Ruminococcus sp.
ACAAGACCTTGCCGTCGCTCACCCAAACAGCACTGCTGTTATTAAATGATGATAAGCTTGCACAAAAATTTCAGCAAAACCTTTCGATATTCCAAACGAGCAGTCCATCCTATGTTTTTATCAGCTCTATAGAAGATTGCATTGATTATGCGTCAAAGGCGGATTTTGCAGAATATATGAAGCTGCTTGATGCCTTTTATTCAAAAACAGACTGTATGAAGAATATAAAAGTACTTTATAACGATAAGTCTTTTCTCAATAATTGCTTTGATTATGATTCAGGTAAAATAATAATCTCCTTTAAGGATACAGAGCTTACAGGAACTGAAGCGGCAAAAATACTCAGGAAAAGGTATAAGATAGAGGTAGAAATGGCTTATCTTGATTATATAATCGCAATGACATCTGTTTGCGACAGGGAATCCGGTTTTGTAAGGTTTTCTGATGCTTTGCTTGAATTAGACGCTTTATGCGGTTTTGATGAAAAAAAACAATCTACAGAATACTATGATTTTATAATTCCGCCAAAGCATTATTCCGCTTTTGAAATAAAAAAATTCACCCAAGAAATTGTGCCTATTGGAAACTCGTTCGGTAAAATTTCCGCAGAGTATATATGGGCATATCCTCCGGGTATTCCTATAGTAGTGCCGGGAGAAGAGATAACCCATAATACCATAAACTATTTGGAACGCCTAAGATGCAGCGGTGTTAGTGTATATTCATCCGAAAACCTGTTGCCCGATTATTTATCTGTAGTGGGTGCGGATTAATTCAATTACTGTTGGGTAGGTCTTTTATCCGTGAACAGCTTTGTTGCCGAGACTCTTCTCGTTGTGTTTGCTAAAGGCTGAAAAACACCCGAATGAATCATACAGCGAATTTGTTCAATCAGAATTTGTCAAAGATTCGTCCTTTGTTGGAGTTATGATTTTTGATTGACAAATCCCGGTATGTGTGGTAATATCTATATATAAATTCATACAAGGAGAATGATTGATATGAAAAGAATAAAGACAGTTGAAACTCGTGATCTTAAGAAGAGCGTAAAGACAGGCGGTTGCGGTGAGTGCCAGACTTCTTGTCAGTCTGCTTGTAAAACTTCCTGCGGCGTTGCTAACCAGCAGTGCGAGAAATGCATGGAGCAGAAATAATTTTAATTTTCAGGGAATTTCAGCCGTTTTACCTTTAGGTTTAACGGCTTTCCTTTTGTTTAAAAGAGGTTTTTATGATACACCAATATAAATTAAACGGATATAATATTGTTCTCGATGTGTTCAGCGGAAGTGTTCATTGCGTTGATGATCTCGCTTATGATGTTATCGAAATGTTTGAAAATACTCCGAGGGATATTATTGTAAAAGAAATGCTTGAAAAATATTCGGATACCGATGATATAGATGAGAACGAAATCAATGAATGTATTGATGATGTTGAGAGTCTTAAGCAACAAGGAAAGTTGTTTACAGAGGACAAGTACTCTAACCTTGCGTTTGATTTCAAAAAGAGAAGCACCGAAATAAAAGCACTTTGTTTGCATATAGCACATACCTGCAATCTGAATTGTGAGTACTGTTTTGCAAGTCAGGGAAAATATCACGGTGAACGCGCATTGATGAGTCTTGAAACAGGAAAGAGAGCTATAGACTTTCTTATTGAAAACTCCGGTGACAGAACAAATCTTGAGGTTGACTTCTTCGGCGGAGAGCCTTTGATGAATTTTGATGTTGTAAAAGGAATTGTGGACTACGCAAGGAGCATCGAAAAGAAGCACAATAAAAATTTCCGATTTACGCTTACAACAAACGGAATTCTTGTTGATGACGAAGTAATTGAATTTGCAAATAAAGAGTGCCACAATGTTGTTTTGAGTCTCGACGGCAGAAAAGAGGTACACGATAATTTACGAAAAACCTCAAACGGAAAGGGCAGCTATGACATAATTGTCCCCAAGTTTCAGGACTTTGTCAAAAAGAGAGGGAATAAAGGCTATTATGTAAGGGGCACATTCACTCATAACAATACTGACTTTACAAATGATATTTTTCATATGGCTGATCTTGGCTTTACGGAGCTTTCAATGGAACCGGTTGTTTGTTCGTCAAATGATCCGTATGCGCTTACTTATGAAGATTTACCCATTCTTTTTGAACAGTATGAAATACTTGCAAAAGAAATGCTGAAAAGAGAGAAAGAAGGCAGACCAATTACCTTTTATCATTATATGATAGACCTCACGGGTGGTCCGTGTATATATAAGAGAATATCCGGCTGCGGTTCAGGTACTGAATATATGGCGGTCACACCCTGGGGAGAGCTTTTTCCCTGTCATCAGTTTGTGGGAGACCCGAAATACAGCCTCGGTGATATTTTTGAAGGAGTTAAAAACACCGAGGTTCAGAACGAATTTAAGCTTTGCAATGCATATGCAAGACCTGATTGTAAGGATTGCTGGGCTAAGCTGTATTGCAGCGGCGGCTGTGCTGCTAATTCCTATCACGCAACAGGCTCAATAAGAGGCATATATAAATATGGCTGTGAGCTGTTTAAGAAACGAATGGAGTGCGCAATAATGCTGAAGGCTGCCCAATCCGGTTTGTGAACAGAGTAGTGTTCTAAAGAGTAAGAATTCTTGTACAAATCTGTATTATGAATTTGTCATTTTTTCCAAAAATACTAATATGTGTTGTTTATTTTATAAATTAATGCTATAATTTTCTTGAAGTTTTGGAAGGAGAGATAGCATGAAAACTACTCGCAGGCTAATCAGTGCTTTTGTTGCGGCACTGATGATAGTTACAACCTTTGCGGCAACTGTTGTTTCAGCAAGTGCTGCTGCAGCAACATCAGAAGTATGGTTTGATAATTCAAACTTTAATTGGGAAAATGTGTTTGTATATGCATACGGTACCAAATAAAATGCTAAGTGGCCGGGTAAATTAATGGAAATAACCTCAGACGGCCTTTTCAAAATGTCCTTTG
>CALYYZ010000190.1 GCA_945607165.1 uncultured Ruminococcus sp.
CCGGCACGATGAGTCCGTATCAGCACGGCGAGGTTTTTGTTACCGAGGACGGAGCAGAAACCGACCTCGACCTCGGCCACTACGAGCGTTTTATTGACGAGGATCTGAACAAGTATTCAAACCTCACAACAGGCAAGGTGTACTCCAATGTTCTCGAAAAGGAGCGCAGAGGAGACTATCTGGGAAAAACCGTTCAGGTTATTCCGCACATTACAAACGAAATAAAGTCATTCATCTATAATGTCGGCGAAAAGACAAATGCCGATGTTGTTATCACCGAAATCGGCGGCACAGTCGGCGATATCGAAAGCCAGCCCTTCCTTGAGGCTATCCGTCAGGTTTCCCTTGAGGTCGGCAGACAAAACAGCATTTTTGTTCATGTTACTCTCGTGCCCTACATCAAGGGCAGCGAGGAGCACAAGTCAAAGCCCACACAGCACTCGGTTAAGGAGCTTCGCTCGCTGGGAATCAATCCCGATATAATCGTGCTTCGCTGTGACGAGCCGCTTGAGGAGAGCATTTTCAACAAAATCGCTCTTTTCTGCAATGTTAAGTCCGACTGCGTAATTGAAAACATCACGCTTCCCACACTCTATCAGGCTCCCCTTATGCTTGAAAAGAGCAATTTCTCAAATGTGGTTTGCCGTGAGCTTGGCATTGCCGCCGACAAAACTCCCGACCTTAAGGAATGGGAGGAAATGCTCGACAGAATCAACAACCGCACAAAGAAGTGCAAAATTGCGCTTTGCGGAAAATATGTTGCGCTTCACGACGCCTATCTTTCCGTTGCCGAGGCTCTTCGCCACGGCGGCTACGAAAACTCAGCCGATGTTGAAATAAAGTGGGTTGACTGCGAGCTTATCACAAAATACAGAGTTGACGAGCTTTTGGGAGATGTTGACGGAATCCTCGTTCCCGGCGGCTTTGGAAACAGAGGCGTTGAGGGCAAGGTTATGGCGGCTCAGTATGCAAGAGAGCACAACATTCCCTATTTGGGCATTTGTCTCGGAATGCAGACAGCCGTAATCGAGTACGCAAAGAATGTGCTCGGCTTTGATGACGCAAACAGCGGAGAGTTCGCCCCCGAAGGCAATCACAATGTTATCGACCTTATGCCCGAGCAGCTCGGCATTGAGAATATGGGCGGCACAATGCGTTTGGGAGCATATCCCTGTGTTATCAAGGAAGGCTCAATGATGGAAAAGGCATACGGCGAAAAGGAAATTTCCGAGCGTCACCGCCACCGCTATGAGTTTAACAACGAATACAGAGAGCAGATTGAGCAGGCAGGTATGAAAATTACCGGTACCTCTCCGAACGGACTTTTGGTTGAGGCTGTGGAGATTCCCGAAAACCGCTTCTATGTGGGCGTTCAGTATCATCCCGAATTTAAGTCCAGACCTAACCGTGCACATCCGCTTTTCAGAGAATTTATCAAGGCTTCCCTTGAAAATAAATAATTTGCAATCTTTTGAGTAAAGGACTGATTACAGTGAAAATTAACAGGAACTTTGACAACCTTGTACCAAACTATCTCTTTGCCGACATCGCAAAGAAAACGGCTGAATTTGTCAAGGCAAATCCCGACAAAAAGCTTATCAAGCTCGGAATCGGCGATGTTACCCTTCCGCTTGCCCCGGTTGTAATCGAGGCAATGAAAAAGGGCGCAGATGACCTTTCACACAAGGAAAGCTTCAAGGGCTATCCCGATTATGAGGGCTACGAGTTTTTAAGACAGGCAATCTCCGACTATTACAAGAGCTTCGGAGTGACTGTCGGCGCTGACGAAATTTTCGTATCGGACGGAGCAAAATCCGACTGCGGAAACATCGGAGATATTTTTGACAAGGATAACACCGTTCTTGTGACCGATCCTGTTTATCCTGTTTATGTTGACTCAAATATTATGGCAGGCAGAAAGATTGTATATGCCGCTTCAAACGAGGAAAACGGCTTTGCGGCTCTGCCCGATGACAGCGTAAAGGCTGACATTATTTATCTTTGCTCACCTAATAATCCCACAGGCTCTGCCTATACCGCAGAGCAGCTGAAAATGTGGGTTGATTACGCAAACAAAAACAATGCAGTCATTCTTTATGACTCGGCATATGAAGCTTTTATCACTGAGGATTTGCCCCGTTCGATTTTTGCAATCGAGGGCGCAAGAACCTGTGCAATCGAAATGTGCTCGCTCTCAAAGACAGCCGGCTTTACGGGCACTCGCTGCGGCTACACCGTAATTCCCAAGGAGCTTGAGCGTGACGGTCACAATATCTATGCAACCTGGTACCGCCGTCAGGCTACAAAGTTCAACGGAGTTTCCTGGCCTGTTCAGTGTGCGGCTGCTGCTGTTTTCAGTGAGGAAGGACAAAAGCAAATCAAGATTAACCTTGAATACTACAAGGAAAACGCCCGCATAATCTCCTCTGCGCTTGATGAGCTTGGAATCTATTACACAGGCGGCAAGAACTCTCCCTATATATGGCTTAAATGCCCGAACGGTATGGGAAGCTGGGAGTTCTTTGACCTGCTGTTAAACGAAGCAAATGTTGTGGGAACACCCGGCGAGGGCTTCGGAGAAAACGGCGCAGGCTACTTCCGTCTTACCTCCTTCGGCGACAGAGAAAACACAATCGAGGCAGTTGAGAGAATCAAAAAGCTTCTTTCAAGCCTTTAATATGTATTAAATTAAGCAAAAATGCACCGTTTAAAAACGGTGCATTCAGCTTGTATAAAAAGTTATATATTTTAAGCAAATGCAAAATTTACAACAACAAAACTTTGCCATTATATCCAAGGCTCCCCTTTTGAGGGGAGCTGTCATTTTGCCTGCAAAATGACTGAGGGGTGGAGATGAACTTCTCCTTATTTTTGCATACTCTTCCATCCTACCACCCTTCCGTCACAGCGATAAATCGCTGTGCCACCTTCCCTCAAGGGA
>CALYYZ010000191.1 GCA_945607165.1 uncultured Ruminococcus sp.
TAGTATTGCATTTGGGACATTTTATCCACATCTCCTCGGGGACAAAAGGAACATTTTTCTGTTCCGTTGGCGAGGACTCAAGCTCGTTTTTTGGTTTTCTGAAAGAAAATAAATCCATAAATTATCCAAAACCTTTCTTTATAAGCTCATCTGAACCACGGTTAATGTCTAAAAATAATACTGGGAAACACGGTGCTTAGATTTGTTTGTCCTTACGCTTTTGTTCAAACTCAATCATAAAATCCGTAGTATATTCGCCACTGACAAATTTTTCATCGGAAAGAATTTCTGCAAGAATATCCCGGTTGATTTCAATTCCCTCAATTACAAGCTCGGAAAGCGCCATTTTCATTTTTCTGATTGCCTCCGGGCGAGTTCTCGCCTGAACAATAAGCTTTCCGATCATTGAATCGTAATAGGGAGGAACAAAATAATCCTGAAGAATAGCTGTATCAAATCTTACAAATGAACCTCCGGGAATATGAAGTCTTTTTATTCTTCCGCAGCTCGGACGGTAGCCCTTGTCAGGATTTTCGGCATTGATACGACATTCAATTACATTTCCGTGAGTAAAAATACTGTCCTGAGTGCGGCTCAGTCTTGCTCCTGCGGCAATCCTTATCTGCCATTGAACAATATCAAGACCGGTAACCATTTCTGTAACCCCGTGCTCAACCTGAAGCCTGGTGTTCATTTCCATAAAGTAAAAATTGTTGTCCTTGTCAAGCAGGAATTCAACAGTTCCGGCATTTACATAGTTTACCGCCTTTGCAGCTTTTACAGCTGCCGCCATCATTTGCTTGCGGGTTTTATCGTCAAGTGCAGGACTGGGACTTTCCTCAATCATCTTTTGATTCTTTCGCTGAACTGAACATTCACGCTCGCCAAGACAAATTGTATTGCCGTATTTATCGCAAAGAAGCTGCATCTCAATGTGCTTTACAGGATGAATGAATTTTTCTATGTAGCAAGCTCCGTCACCAAATGCCGACTGAGCCTCTGATGATGCAGACAAAAACGCATCCTCAAATTGCTCAATACAGTCAACCCTGCGAATACCCTTGCCGCCTCCGCCTGCACGGGCCTTAATAAGTAAAGGAAAGCCGATTTTCTTTGCCTCCTCTACCGCCTGTTCAACTGTTTCAACAATGTCACAGCCGGGAGTTACGGGCACTCCTGCCGCACGCATAGTTTTGCGGGCGTTGTCCTTGTCTCCGAGCAGCTTTATCATTTCTGAGTCGGGGCCTATGAAGCTTATATTGCACTGCTCACACAGAGAAACAAACTTTGCGTTCTCGGACAAAAGACCGTAACCGGGATGAATTGCCTGAGCGCCGCTTTCGACTGCAACAGTCAGAATTGCAGGCATATTAAGATAGCTGTCTGCAACCCTGTTTCCGCCCACGCAATAGCTTTCGTCGGCAAGCTGAACATGCATAGCTTCTTTGTCTGCCTCGGAATATATCGCAACTGTTGAAATTCCCATTTCACGGCAGGCGCGAATGATTCTAACGGCGATTTCGCCGCGGTTAGCAATCAGAATTTTAGAAAACATCTTTTCACTTCCAGATTTTTATTGCAAATTACAGGTAAAACCGGGACTTATTTATTTTCAACAAGAGCAAAGGAAAGCTCTGCACTCACGCACAGCTTGCCGCCAACATAACCCTTTGCATCAATAAAATAAAATGCGCCCCTGTTTTTCGTAAGAGTACAAACACTCTCAAGGGTATCTCCCGGCTTAACGGGATTTTTGAACTTTACATTGTTCATCTTTGTAAAATACGGAGTGCAGTTTTTAACCTTATCTGCAAGCAGACAACAGCTCGCCTGTCCCATCATCTCACAAAGAATCACGCCGGGAACAACGGGATTTCCGGGGAAATGTCCCTTTAAAAAGAACTCGTCACCCTTTATTGTATATCTTCCCTTAGCCGTTATTTCATCAACGCTTTCAGCCTCTTCAACTAAAAGCATATTGTCACGGTGAGGAAGTACCTGTTTGATTTCTTCAATATTCATAATAAAAGACCTCCTGAAAACCGTTTCCCGTCAGCGGATCTTAAAGAGAGGCTGACCGAACTCAACGAGCTCTCCGTCATTAACCAAAACTTCAACAATTTCACAGTTCTCTTCCGCCTGAATCTCATTCATACATTTCATAGCCTCAATTATGCATACGGTATCACCCTTGGAAACACGCTTGCCTGCACTTACATAAGGCTCTTTGCCGGGGGCAGAAGCCGCATAGAACACACCTACAATGGGTGCGTTAATTGTCTTAGCGTCATCAACGGGCGCAGCGGCAGCCGGCGCAGGCTCTGAAGCCGGAGCCTGTACAGGAGCAGCGGTTACAACGGGGGCTGCAACACTTGCAGTCTGCTGTGACTTTTCAAGGTAAATTCTTGAACCGTTCTCGTTTTCAAGCTCAAGAACAGAAAGCGAGGAATCCTCTAAAAGCTTTATAAATTCTTTGATTTCGTCAATATTATACATAGCAAAGACCTCTCATTAAATCTTTTTAAATACAACACAAGCGTCGTGTCCGCCGAAGCCGAGGTTTGTTGAAGCGGCAACATTTATCTTGCGTTCTACTGCCTTATTGGGAGTGTAGTTAAGATCGAGTCCCTCGTCAGGCTCGTCAAGGTTTATTGTGGGCGGAATAACGCCGCACTCAAGAGCCTTGACAGCGGCAATCGCCTCAACAGCGCCGGTTGCGCCGAGCATATGACCGGTCATTGATTTTGTTGAGCTTATATTTACATCATAAGCCTTCTGACCGAGAGCAGTTTTAATTGCCATTGTTTCGGTGAGGTCGTTAAGATGTGTGCTTGTGCCGTGGGCATTGATATAGATTTCAGCGTCATCTGAAACTTCAGCCTCGTCAAAAGCAATCTTAATGGCTCTTGCAAGGCCAGCACCCTCGGGAT
>CALYYZ010000192.1 GCA_945607165.1 uncultured Ruminococcus sp.
GAGTTGTCAAAACAGAGCTTAACGGTCGAGGATGGACAAAGTGGCTGAAGATACCGAATATCAAATATGTAAACCAAAGCAATAAGAAATGACGAGGTGATTTTAATGAAGAAAACAAGCGTAAGCATTATGTACGATGATGAAAAGCTGAATGCAATTAAGCTGTATATGTCACAGCGTGATTTGGATTTCAAGGAAGAACTTGAAAAGTCTGTTGACGCTCTGTATGCAAAATATGTTCCTGCAAATGTCAGGGAGTTTATTGATATGAAAGGTTCACAGATAAAACCGCCAAAGCCGAAAAAAGAAAAAACGGAAAGCATTGAATTACCAAAAGATGAAATCGGAGTTGATAACTGAATATGAAAAATCAAAACTTCGGAATAGAAATAGAAATGACCGGAATCACTCGCAGTACTGCGGCGAAAGTGATTGCCGGTTATTTTCATACAGACGCAACTCATGTCGGCGGTTGCTATGATGCATATTCTGTCCGTGATGATGACGGCAGGATGTGGAAGATTATGCGTGACGCAAGCGTCCGTTGTGAAAACCGTTCAGGGCAGAATGCAAGCTCTCTGTACTCGGTGGAGTTTGTCACACCGATTTGTAACTATGATGATATAGAAACCATACAGGAGTTAGTCAGAAAGCTTCGTGGCGCAGGAGCGAGAGTCAACTCAAGCTGTGGTTTGCATTGCCATATAGATGCGTCAAGACACACACCGAAAACACTTCGCAATATCGTAAATATTATGGCGGCAAAAGAGGACTTGCTATACAAAGCATTGAAAGTGAATGTTTCCCGTGAGCATTACTGTCAGAAGATGGACACACGCTTCCTCGATGAAATCAATAACCGTCCTCCGATGTCAATGGAGCAGATAAAGTCAATGTGGTATGACGGCGAAGATTACAGCTACAGACATTATGATGACACTCGCTATCACGCACTGAATCTTCACAGCGTGTTCTACAAGGGTACGATTGAATTCCGTCTTTTCAATTCCACCTTACACGCAGGCGAGGTAAAATCAGCGATTCAGCTGTGCCTTGCAATCAGTCATCAGGCTTTGATTCAGAAGTCTGCAAGACACGCTAAAACTCAGTCGGATAATGAAAAGTACACTTTCAGAACTTGGTTGCTCCGACTTGGCTTAATCGGTGACGAGTTCAAAACAGCTCGTCATCATCTGCTGAAAAATCTTGACGGAAACATTGCGTGGAAGGATCCTGCACAGGCTGAAAAGCAAAAGGAAAGGCTTGCTCAAAAACGAGCCGCAGAACTTAATAATACAAACGAAAATATAAATATCAACGAACCCGAATCGGAAACTGCAAATGAGCAGAATGAGGATTCGGGTTTTGTTATGAGTATGTAAGGAGAGAAATCTATTATGAGTAAAAAATTATACATTGCCTACGGCAGTAACCTCAATCTTAAACAGATGAAATACCGTTGCCCCACAGCAAAGCTTGTCGGAAAGGGCGTAGTAGAAAATTATGAATTGCAGTTCAAGGGTATGCCTCGCTGCTCCTATGCAACAATCGCACCTTGCAGTGGCAAGTCCGTTCCTGTTGCCTTGTGGGAGCTTCAGCCGAGAGATGAAAAACTGCTTGACCGCTACGAGGGTTATCCCTCCCACTACTTCAAACAGGACTTACCTGTGAAATTGAATAACGGATCGGAACAGACTGCAATGGTTTACATTATGAATCTTAAGCAGAATTTCGGATTGCCCGGTGCAAGCTATTACGATACAGTATCGCAGGGCTACAAGGACTGCGGTTTTGACTTGAATGTTTTAAACGAAGCTGTAACTGACAGTGCAGAAAAATTCTATGAAAACCTTGAACAGAATAATCTGTTTGATTCACCTGATGAAGATGATGACGAAGATTTTACAAATGAGATTGGCGGTATGAGTTTATGAACGAGAGAAAGAAATTGAAAAAGCAACTGGTTGATAAATATATTTTCAAAATGTATTTGTCTGTGAACGAAGTCAAGAATTTACTTTCCAAAAATCCAAAGGACAAGCACGACACTCTCTTTGCTTCGCTTACAGTAGGCTGTGTGAAAATCAACGCTGTTGTATTCCCTACACCCGATAAAATGCTCCTCGGCTTTGACATTCTTGTAAAGGATACACCCGAGAGTGAGGAATGGATTTGCTACGATACGCTATCGGACGAAATTAAGTTATCTCCTCGCAGTATTGAACAATCAATGTTCGATATTCTGAACCGTGAAGTCAAGGAGTACGGACTGTCCTATACAGAGTGCAATTTTGAAGTAATAAACGGTAAATCAATAAAAGCAGAATAACGGCTATATTCTCGATACACTCGCCCTGTGTCGGCTTTTAAAGAAGAAGTCGGGAAAGTATCCGAAATCAAAGAAAAATCGAAACAGGGCGGTTTGTGACAAGGTGTGAAAAATCAGAGTTACGGCAATTCGGACAGTTTTTCAAGGGTAGGTATTTAAGCAGGATAAAGGCGTATTCCGTGCAAGCACGGATTCGCCGAAACACACCGACCGGCAACGCCGTTCAGGGATTTTCAAAGGTGTTACTTTTTTAGCATTGTGTTACCGCTTGTATTCCAAACTGCCCGATTTTGCCGTTTTGATGAGGTTTCCTCTGAATACCCGAAGTGTTACCGAAAGGAAAGGTGAAAAATGGACAACGATTCAAAGAGAATAGGACTGTATATAGGTAAGGATTTACTCAAAGCCTGTGATAATGCAATCTCAAGAACCAATGCAACATCACGAAGTGAGTTTATTTCAAACGCTATTGAATTTTACATTGCGTGGCTAAACTCAAAGAACGTGAGCAAAGTGCTTACGCCTGCGCTGGAATCTGTCATCAGTTCAAAAATTCTTGATACAGAGGACAGAATTGCAAGAG
>CALYYZ010000193.1 GCA_945607165.1 uncultured Ruminococcus sp.
ACGGAAACGCTTGAAGGCACACTCTCAACATATTTTATTTCATAAAGTGCCAAACGAAGTATTGCGAGTGAAATTCTTGAAATTCTGGAGATTGTCCATCCGGCACGAAGATATCGTGAAATTTCAGCATCAAGCTCAGCCTGCTTGTCCTCTACTCCGCTGACAACTGACTGTGCATAACCGCAAACACCTCCGCAAAAGAGTTCATTGCTGTCTTCTATCTTTTTTTCAAGAGGTTCATCATCAAAGCTTTTGGAGAACAGAAGCATAAATGCCTGTTCCCTTGCCTCGCTCCTTGAAAGATTTACTTTTTCATTTGCTTCGTGACTCATATTTATACCAACTTTTCAAGTTTTTCATTAAATTAAATCTCTCTCAAGTTGTGTAAACTACTTTTGTAAGCGATTTAATCAATGTATTTGTATAATTATATCATATATGATGTTGATTGTAAATTGTTTTGAAAAGAATAGACTTGAAATTACACATTGACATTTATCTATATGTATGATATAATTGCTGCGTAAGGAAGTGGTAGAATGACGCTTGATACAAAAGAAACGGCTGAAATTTTCAAGGCCTTCTGTGATGAAAACAGAGTCAGGATACTGACTTTGCTCAAGGACGGTGAAAAATGTGCCTGCAAGCTGCTTGAGGAAATAGATGTTACACAGCCTACCTTATCTCACCATATGAAAATCTTATACGATTCCGGTGTTATCAGTTGTCGTAAGGAAGGTAAGTGGACGCATTATTCTATTTCTAAAGAAGGCTCTGCCCTTGCAATCGAACGACTGAAGCAGCTTCTGGGTGAATAAAACTATTAGGGAGTTTTTGACTGTATGATTTCTGTTTGGGAGTTTATTCAAACTCAGATTTTAGGAATGAAGTGGCTCAGCGACCTTATAGGATGGGTGCTAAGCGCAGCAGGACTTGATGTGAACGAACAAATAGGCGGAAGTATTCGTTTCTTTATTTATGATACAATTAAAATCCTTGTTTTGCTCAGCATTTTAATATTTATTATCTCGTATATTCAAAGCTTTTTCCCGCCTGAGAGGGCTAAAAAGATTCTCGGCAGATTCCACGGAATATGGGCAAACATTATTGCTGCTCTGCTTGGCACGGTAACCCCTTTTTGCTCGTGTTCTTCCATTCCACTGTTTATCGGATTTACAAGTGCCGGCTTACCGCTTGGAGTAACCTTCTCTTTTCTGATTTCCTCTCCGATGGTTGACCTTGGAAGTCTTGTGCTGCTTATGAGCATATTCGGTTGGAAGGTGGCAGTTATTTATGTTATTTTTGGATTAGTTGTTGCAGTGCTCGGCGGCACTTTGATAGAAAAGCTTCATCTTGAAAATGAGGTCGAAGAATTTATCCGCAACGGGCGTTCCATTGATGTTCCTCAGGAAGAGCTGCACTTAAAAGACCGCATCAAATATGCGAGGGAGCAGGTTGCTTCAACCGCAAAAAAGGTTGCGCCGTTTATTCTTGTCGGCGTCGGAATAGGTGCGATTATTCATAACTGGATACCGCAGGATTTCATTATAAAAATGCTCGGAAGCAACAATCCGTTTGGAGTGATTCTTGCAACGATTGCTGGAATTCCTATGTATGCTGATATTTTCGGCACGATTCCTATTGCCGAGGCCTTGCTCGGTAAAGGAGCCTTGCTGGGTGTTGTGCTGGCATTTATGATGGCAGTTACCACTCTTTCGCTTCCGTCTATGATAATGCTGAGAAAAGCAATTAAGCCTAAACTGTTAGCAATCTTTACAGCAATTTGTACGGTTGGTATTATTGTTGTTGGTTATTTATTTAACATATTTCAAAATATTTTAATTTAAGAAACCACCAAAAAAGCGTTTGTTTATTATGCGCTGTCAGGTGGCTTCTAAATCAGGAGGTTTTTATGGGACTGTTTAGTTTTGGCAGAAAAAAATCAGAGGATAACAAATCAGCCGGATGTTGCTGTTCCTGCAACTGCTCAACAAAGGAACAAAATACAGCTGATACTCAATGCTGCGGTGAAGAAATAATCGGAATCTGCTGTGTTAAAGTGCTCGGCGCAGGCTGCAAGTCCTGTCATGAGCTTTACGAAAACACGAAATCCGCCGTTGAAAAGCTCGGACTTGACATCCGGGTTGAGTACATTACCGATATGGAAGTTATAATGCAGTACGGTGTTATGAGTATGCCTGCCATTGTTGTGAATGATAAGGTTGCTTCAATGGGCAAAGTGCTTAAAGCTTCTGAGGTTGAAAAGCTGTTAGGTAAGTATCTGACAGAGGAGAAATAAATATCAGAACAGCGAATTTTACAATCCCCTTGCATAATTATCGCCATATTGTCCAAAGCTTCGGGCAATATGGCGATAGTTTTAAGGTTAAAATTGTACGGTCATTATTCGGTGCTTCCTTAAGTATATTTTTCCATATATTTCTTTATAGTATTTTCAATTTGCTCGGTTGCACAGTAGTAGGACTCGGCATGGTCGGCGCCATTAACAATCAACAGCTCTTTTTCAGAGGCACAGACTTCATAGTTTTTCTCGCTCATCCAAACCGGTACAAAGTCATCAACCTCTCCGTGAATGAACAGAATCGGTATTTTAGTCTTTGCCACCTCGTTGAGCGTACTTACATCATTGTATCCATAGCCTGCCTTACGCTTTGTCATCAGTTCAGTAAGGTTCATTATCGGGAATTTAGGAATGTGATATTCCCGCTTTAAAATATGGGAGAACACATCATAGGCGCTTGTAAAACCGCAGTCGGCTATAATTGTTTTAACATTCTCCGGTAAATCCAGACCGCTTGCCATAAGAACAGTCGCAGCACCCATTGAAACACCGTGGAGAAATATTTTTACATCAGAGCCATAA
>CALYYZ010000194.1 GCA_945607165.1 uncultured Ruminococcus sp.
GTGTAACGACTATATGGAGGAATGGAATTTTGAAAACTGGGGAATAAAATATTGGTCTCAAACAAAAGAGTTTTTGGAATATGTGAATAAGAGCACAAATTGACTTGATACCTTGCGAATGACAAAAGATAGATTAAATCGGAATTTGATAGCAACAGCGAGTTGCTTGTTTAACAATTCAAACAAAGAATATTAGGGAAACACTGAATAAATCATGCTGAAAGCTGTTAGCACATCTTGCTTGCAAATTTTTCACCGGCTTGCCCAAAAATCCTCGTAATGCGTCAGCATTACTGCGGTCAATTTGTAAAGTGCGACGAAAAATCTGACAGCACTATATGCACAAACGATTTGTTCATTGTTTCCCTATTTGACTTCCCTTTTGTTTTCGATATAATTAGATGTATAAACTTGAAAAAAGCGGAATTTACAGGAGAAATTTTTATGAAATTAGATGGATTTGGATTGTTTGTCAATGATATGGGAAAGATGATTCGTTTTTATCGTGATGTTCTTGGCTTTGAAATTAAAGAAGATGAAAACACACCTAATGTATATTTGATTAAAGACGGCACTCTATTTATGTTCTATGGAAGAAATAACTTTGAAAAAATGACAAGCAGAAAATATGAGTACATTAACGGTTTTAATGGACATTTTGAAATAGCCTTGTATGTGGATACTTTTGAAGAAGTAGATAAAGAATACAATAAAGCAATTTTAAAAGGGGCAACGCCTATCTTAGAACCTACCGATGAGCCTTGGGGTCAAAGAACCTGTTATATTGCAGATCCGGAAGGCAATTTAATCGAAATTGGTTCGTTTAATAAGCCTTTTGAAAGATAAATTCCGGTTTGGAGAGTTATTATGGAATGGTTTAATGTTTTCGGACTGATTTTTGTTACAGTCATTATGATACCCAATATTATTTTTGCGATTAAGTGTAAAGATGGCTTTGATAATAAGTGGAATAATAAATATGTCGAGATTATAGAACAGTTAGGAAGATTTGGTTGCTTTGGATTTATGATAATCAATATTCCGGGAACTTGGTTCGGGTGGTGGTCTGACGAGGCACTTGTCCTGTATCTTATTGTTAATGTGATATTGGTAATGTTTTACTGTGCAGTTTGGGTTGCTTGTTTTAAGAAAAGCAGCGTTTTCAGAGCGTTATCGCTCTCAATTATTCCTTCTGTTTTGTTCATATTCAGTGGGGTTATGAGTAGGTCAGTGCTGTTGATTATTTCATCATTATTATTTGCGCCAAGTCATATTATTATTTCATATAGAAACGCAAGCTGTAAAATTAATTTGTAAATATTTGTATAGCCGAAAAATCACTAAAATTTCTGTAGGATTAAACAACAAAGACACAGAGTTTTACTACCTTATTCAATTACACTATTTTCAAACAGGGCGTTGCTGAATATACAACGCCCTGCAGTTTTACTACCTTATGAAATTACACTATTCTCAAACTGACGGTTTTTTATCTTTTCAAGTTGCTGTGTTTTACTACCTTATGAAATTACACTATTCTCAAACCTCAAATCTCAAATAAAATGCACCCACTATTATGTGCATGGTAATTTCATAAGATAATGGTACAAGATTAGTTATTCTTTGTCAATTATTTCGCATAAATCGTTATCAATAATGATAAGCTTTTCAAGCTTTGATACATCCCTCGGAACAGAGTCTTTTCAAAATAAGCGTTTACGGTATATTATCTTGCCATAACAAAACCTCCCATGGTATTTCTTATCTACCATAGGAGGTCGCTTTTTCTTTAGCCTGCAATTTACGGTACTGCTCAAAAGGGAACAGACCTATAATTAGCTTGCGTTTTTGATTCTTAGTCTAAGTCTGTCGGAAATCATCGCAATAAATTCGCTGTTTGTAGGCTTGCCTCTGTCATTGTGAATAGTATATCCGAAATAAGAGTTTAGCACATCAATATCACCTCTGTCCCAGGCAACCTCAATAGCGTGTCTTATAGCTCTTTCAACTCTTGAGGAGGTGGTCTCATATTTTTTTGCAACAGAAGGATAAAGCTGTTTGGTTACTGCGTTGATAATATCCGGCTTTTCAACGGACATAATAATAGAATCTCTTAAATAATGATAACCCTTAATGTGAGCCGGAACACCGATCTCATGCAGAATCTCGGTTACTCTCAGTTCAATACCAAAGGTATCAAAATTAATCGGATTGCACAGCGAACTGTTCCTGCTTTTTTTAACGAGTCCGGAAATATTCTCGCACATTTCCGGCAAATTGTAGGGCTTTAATACAAAATAGGATGCGCCTGCCCCCATAATCTCTCTTTCCATTACAGGACTGTGAAAAGACGAAAATACAACGAACACAGGAGATTTAATATTTTGTCTTTTTACGGCACGCATAACACCTATTGCGTCGAGTCTTGTCATAAAAGAATCCATCAATACAGCGTCAGGCTGTTCCTGCTTGATTCTGCTCACAAGCTCGTCTCCGTCCTTTGCACAAAAAGCAGCAGAGATGTTAAAATCCTGTAATATTTTCAGGCTTTCTTCCGCAAAATCCGAAGCGTTTTCTGTTACTATAAGTTTGATGTTGTTGTCCATTGTTGATTCCCCCAAGGTTTTTATATTGTGAAATAATATTACCATAAAATGGGAATCTTGGCAATAGTTTCCAAATAATTTTTTAAAAAAAACACAAAAAAATTTCTGACCAAAAAATTCGACAGCCTAAAAACATCAATATATTGCGTTATAAGTTATAATTCGACACCATATTTTGTGCTGTTATTCCATACCCCTCACAAGGACTGTTAACAAACACATGA
>CALYYZ010000195.1 GCA_945607165.1 uncultured Ruminococcus sp.
GGTAGCCATTATAACCTCTGAACCCGAGTCGTCTGAGAACCGTGCAAGCAGCTCCTTTATTGTGAGATTATCAGGACCGATATCAGTAAGAGGAGAAATTGCACCGTGGAGAACATGATAAACCCCTTTGTACTCGTGTGTGTTTTCAACGGCAGTGGCATCTCTGGGGGTCTCCACCACACAGATTATGGAATTATCCCTCGCTGGATTTGCACACACAGGACAAAGCTCTTTAACCGTGAGGTTGCAGCATTTGCTGCAATAATGTATTTTTGTATGTGCATCTATCACAGCAGAAGCAAGCTCCTCTGCCTGCGTCTTTGACATATTTAAAACATAATAAGCAAGCCTTTGAGCAGTTTTGTGACCGATACCCGGCATTCTCTCAAATTGCTCCACCAGATTTTCAAGAGGAGCCACACTGTACTGAGCCATGATTAAAACATTCCGGGAATATTAAGTCCGCCCGAAATAGACTCCATTTTTTCTTCTTTTTCCTTTGCAGCCGACCTCAAAGCCTCATTTGCAGCAGCAATTACAAGATCAGACAGCATCTCAACATCTTCCGGATCAACAACCTCCGGAGAAATTTCAACCTTGGTTAATTCCATTTTTCCGGTTACGGTAACCTTAACAGCCCCGCCGCCTGCTGCAGCCTCATATTCCTTGACCTCCAGCTCCTTTGTTGCCGCCTCCATATCGTCTTGCAGCTTTTGTGCCTGACGAGCAAGCTGCTGAATGTTGTTTGCTCCTGAATTTGAATATCCCTTTGGTAATCTCGCTTTCATATTATTATTTCCTTTCATTAATAATTATTCCTCTGTAACTTCAATCCCTGCCGCTTCTGCTGCTTTTTTCAGAAGGTCAAGCGGATTTTTCTTTTCTTCTTTTTTCTCTTGCCGCTTGTAAGGACCGAGTTTATAGGTTTTTCCGGTTATTTCAAAGAGAGATTTTTTGATTTCCTCTCTCCTGCTGCTGTTTCTGAGCAAATCAAATGCCATCTCATTTTTTGTATCGATTAGCATATATGAACCGCTTTCGTAGGCTTTTGAAGCTTCAAATGCAGCAGCTATAGCCCTGGAGATAGGCTTTAAGCTGTTAACTACATCTACCCACTGAGTGAACGGCTTTGCATTTTGATAAATCTCATCAAGGTCAACAGCTTGTGTTGAAGCTTGCTTCAGGGGTTTGGGCGGTGCCTTTGCCACAGGTGCTTCTGAATTGGTTTTAGATTCATATTTATCCGGCGACTCTATAATCAACTCTTGATTTGTTTGCCGATATGTTTCCTGCGGCTCTGCCTTTTGCTCCGAAACAGAATCGGTGTTAGCTTGGGCGGTAACCGCTATTCCCCTACGCACAGCCTTTTCAAGTGCCGCAACTCTGTTTGTCAGTGCTTCAACTGTAGAGTCAAGCTCAGGAGCCGACATTTTCACAAAAGCCATCTCAAGCTCTGTTCTGTCATCGGCATTTCCCATTCGCTGATAAGCTGAGGAGAGCGTATCCATATAGTAGACTATATCGGCAAGTGATAAATAATCCGACTCAGTTTGCATAAGCTCAAGTTCCGATTCGGAAGCTATGATAAAATCATGTGGATTTCTGACAGATTTTAATATCATAAGACTCCTGAAATGGGAAATCATTTCGTTACAAAGCCTTGCCATATCCATTGACTCAGAGTAAAGAACATCAATAAGCTCCAGAGACCTTGCCGTATTCTTATTAATTATGCAGGAACACAATTCAAAAAGGTAGTCCTTGCGGGCAAGCCCCGAAGCTTTTCTCACGACATCCTCGGTTACATCTGAGGAGATTGCGATACAGCTGTCAAGTAAGGAAAGCCCGTCACGCAAAGCTCCGTCGGCAACAGAGGCTATCAGCATTGCCGCTTCATCAGATAGAGATATCCCCTCCTGTGAAGCAACATAAAGCAGGCGGTCTGCTATAGCTCTCGGAGGTATCCTGTGAAAATCAAATCGCTGACACCGTGAGAGAATAGTTTGAGGAAGCTTATGCACCTCAGTAGTGGCAAGTATAAAAATAACATGCTCAGGCGGTTCTTCCAGCGTTTTCAGCAAGGCGTTAAACGCCTCGGTTGTGAGCATATGAACCTCGTCAATGATATAGACACGATAACGAGCCTTGGCAGGACGAAACTGCAATTCATCAATAATGTCACGAATATCGTCAATCTTGCGATTTGACGCCGCATCCATTTCAACTATATCAAGTATACTTTCGTTGTCAATCCCCTTACAAATTTCACATTCGCCGCAAGGATTTCCCGATTGTCTGTTCAGGCAGTTTACAGCTTTTGCAAAAATCTTTGCACAGGAGGTTTTTCCCGTTCCCCTTGAACCGGTGAACAAATAAGCGTGATTGATGCGTCCGGCGGCAAGCTCATTTTTCAAGGTTGCAGTAATATGCTCCTGACCTGCTACATCATCAAAAGTATCAGGACGCCACTTTCGATATAGAACCTTGTACAAATCACCACCTCCGCTCAATAAAAAATGCAAGCCGTCAGCCTAAAACGGCAATCACACAATTAAGCGAACGGCAGACTTACTGTATCGCATCGAAAAAACTGCTTAATGCTGCTCGGTTCCCCGCCTGACATGGTTCACAGGTCCCAATCGTACAGGGCCTGCCGCTTGATTATGCAAGTGATTCAAACAGGCTTGCAATAGTAATGTTATTGTAACATACAAATGTTACAAAATCAATAGATTTTTTATATTTATCCTTAAAATAACCTTTTGAAAAATTTGCAAAATAAAAC
>CALYYZ010000196.1 GCA_945607165.1 uncultured Ruminococcus sp.
CATTCCTCCATATAGTCGTTACACTCATAATCAATATAGTACAACTTATCTTCCTGTACCACAAAATTAGTGGGGAAATAATCAATATTGGTGTTGGCAGGATATAAAACTGCGCACATTTCTTTCATCTGCTCTACAAAAGTCGGCTTTACCTCATTTCGCAAAACAAAATCAAATACGGTATCTCCCTTTATGTACTCTTTCAGGATTCTTTCGTTTTTAATATCAACATCGAGCATCTCAGGCATAGGGATTCCGATTTCTTTCAAACGCTTATAATCGTTCATTTCCGATTCAATTTTGTTACCAAACTGATAATAGTCACAGGGTTCGTGGTGAATCTGCTTCAGCACATATTCATTCGTCCCGTCCGTTACCAGATAAGAATATCCACCTTTTCCGTGACCTAACAGTTTTATAACCTCGTATGTCTTTTCATTTACATTCATTTTTTTCATTGTAAATACTCCTAATATAATTTAAAAACAAAATGAAGGTACAACACTATCCGTTTGTCACTGCTTTCTCCAATACCATTAAGCCTTCCTCCACGCTTGTTTCGAGTATTTCCTGTGTTTTTTTGAAATCATAAGCTTCGTACAATTTGTCGTGAGCCTTTAAAGAACTTTTACATATGCGCAACCTTTTTTCATTCCAATGCTATTCTGTATGATTTTCCTCCTGTCAGCCTCCTAAATTTAAATCGTTCGTTCTGAATAATAGTATAACATACTACTGATTACAATGCAATATGTTTCAGTATCTTCTCCACACGCAAACTCCGACAACTGTAACGGCATTGAACCATTTATTAAAATTCAACGCCGTTATTGAATTTGTGTCGCATCAGCAATAGAAACACTTCCATCGCCGTTTGTATCTGCAACAGTAAGTTGTTTATCGTCAAAATCTACTATGTTTGGATATATACTAAATAAGTTGACAAGTATGATATAATAAAAACATAAAAAAAGAGACAACCGAGAAGGATACAAAGGAAAATGATGGCATCTTTTAAAGACACAACGACATCCGAACATCCGGTAATAATTGAACTCGGCAGATAAATAGAGCTTGAAGAAATATATGGAAAAATGTAAAGTTCAGCAGAACCATAAAACTGTCGGCGTCGGCGGCTTTGAAGCCCGTGTTGACAAAAACGGTATGCTTAGAAAAGGCTTCAAGGGTGTGCTCGAAATGCCTGCCGAAGAGGTAAGTGTGTTGAAGAAACAGCAGAATTAATCAAAAATATTTTAACTTGATAGAAAAGCAGAAATGCTTTCTAAATAAATAAGGAGAAATTATTATGGGTCTTTTTGAAAAGAAATACTGCGATATTTGCGGAGATAAGGTTAATATGCTTACACAGCAAAAGCTGTCAGACGGCTATCTTTGCTCGGACTGTAAGCACAAATTAGGCTCGTTTACAAGCGGTTGGAAGCAGAGAACGGTTGATGATGTAAAAAGACATCTTGAATTAAGAGAGCAGAACAAGCAAAAATATCAGCAGTTTAACTGCTCTGCAACGGCAGGCGGCAGTAACAGCTCAATTCAGGTTGACTTTAACAACCGTTGGTTTATCTTTGCGATAAACAACAGAGATTATAAAAGCGGAAATCCGCAGATTTTTGATTTTTCACAGCTACAGGATTTCTGGCTTGAGCAGGAGTACAGAACGCTTTCAGACTCCGATCATGACGGTATTCCCGACAATAGAGATAATTTCGACAACAGACAGCTTAATAATCAAAACAACGGCTTTAATGGTTTTATGAACACAATGAGTCAGGCATTCAGAAATATGCAGACAGGTATGGTTAATGTTCCGCTCTCCGCACAGCCGTTTGTACGCAATGCCGATTCGGGTTATTCAAGCTCGGGCAGCATTAAAGAGGTAAGCGGAATAAAGGCTTGCTTCAGGGTGACAGACCCGTATATTACTAATGAAATATCGTTTACCGTTGCGTATGTAAGCTCGAATAATCAAATGCAGCTTATGCAGGCTTATGAAACAGGAGTTCAGATTATGCAGCTTTGTCAGCAAATAAAGCAGGGCGGTATGCAGAATATGAATCAGGGCTTTGGTCAACCTATGAACAACGGCTTTAATCAGCCGCAACAGGGTTACGGAAATCAGCACCAAGCTTACGGGCAAAACGGTTTTGCGGCTTCTGCCGCCTCTGCTCCCAAAACCCGTGAACAGGAGATTATGGAGAGAGTCATCAAGGATAACGATTGGGTCTGCACATACTGCAAGCTCCCAAACATAGGCACCCTTACCTGCAAACATTGCGGAGAACCGATATCGGATGAGAGTGCGCTGAAATTCGCAAGAAATATCGCTAAGGCAGAGCTGATGTCAGAAAACCTCGCCCTGATGCAGCAGGGATATGTTCAACAGCAACAGCCAATGCAACAGCCTGTTCAGAACGGTGCATGGTTCTGCCCAAATTGCGGAACACAGAATACATCAAAATTCTGCAGCGGCTGCGGCACACCAAAGCAGTAAGGAAGGATTACTATGGGATTATTTGATATGTTTGCAAGCAAAGCGACAAATCAGCTCGGAAACGCAGTAAAACAGGGCGTGAGCAATGCCGTAAACAATAAGAAAGAAAAGATTGTTTTTAACAGTCTGCCCGAAACCTACGAGCAGTTTATAAGTCTGCCGCAGGCTTCCTTGTCAACTCCGTATGAAACAGCGGCTATGGCGGTGCTTGCATTCTGTTATTATCCGAAAGACAGTGAGCTGTGCTACAGAATGATTGATTTTCTGCGTGGA
>CALYYZ010000197.1 GCA_945607165.1 uncultured Ruminococcus sp.
CACCGGTGATGCTGAAAAGAGCGAGCTTGACGAAATAGTCGGTGATGTTTCTGCTGATGTGCTGAAGGTCGGACACCATGGCAGCAAAACATCAACATATGAAGAATTTATCAAAAAGGTAAGTCCGTCAATAGCAGTTATTTCCGTAGGTGAAGACAATGCATATAATCACCCGCACCCGGAAGCAATAAGCATTCTCAAAGAATATACAGAGGGTATTTACAGAACAGATAAAGACGGAACAGTGATAGTCAGCAGTGACGGACAGGAACTTTCAGTTATAAAGGAATAAAAACTAATAAAATTCATTAATCAAACAGGAAAGGCTATGGAATAATTATGAAAAGATTTATAGTAGACAGGATTGAAAACGACAAGGCTGTTCTCGAATGTGAAAACGGAGAGTTTGTTAATCTCAGCATAAAAGAATTACCTAAAAATATAAAAGAGGGTGATGTTCTCGTGTTTGAGGAGGGCAGCTGTTTTCTTGATGAAAATGAAACTAAAAGCAGAGAGCACAAAATCAAAAATATGATGAACTCACTTTTTGAGGATTAGGGATACACTGAATAAATCACGCTTAAAGCTGTTTGCACATCTTGCTTGCATATTCTCCGCCGGGTTGCAACTATTTGTTATTATTCTTGTTATGGCGTTACTGATTGTAAGTTTTGTGCTTGCTGTAACACTTGACGGAAATGCATTAATTATAGTTGTGGTTTTATTCGCCGCCGTTGCAATTAGTTTATGGCTTTTAAAAAAAAGTGGGACTATATAAATGATTTTAAAATGAAAATAAAAAATTTGAAAATATTTTTAATTTCTGTTTGTTAAAACGGAAAGAAAATTGTATAATAAGGTATAAGGTGGTTAAAACGATGACAACTAATAACAGATTTGAGGAATTTATTTTATCAATTCCTTCTGTCAAATCACAAGAAGTATATAAATCTTATTCTTCTCTTGGAGAATTTGATTATACAAACTGCGATGTTGGTTTGGTAGAAAATGCAATCCTAAATACTAATCCTAAAAGTACAAAAAGCATTACAACAGCCTGCAACATTTTAAAGAAATACGCTGAATATCTTGGAAATAAAAACCTTTTAAGAATTGTAAACAGCATAGATAGGAAAGAATTGTGGATTAAAGCAAAGCCTGATGAGTTACAGAAATTTATCTCTCATAAACAGTTAGAGTGGATTTGTCACGACATTAGTTTGCGGGAAGAACTTAACGCTCTTTATTATGAAACGCTTTTTATGGCAATTTATGAAGGTATCTATAGTAAAGATATGAGTGTGCTTAAAAACCTAAGAGCAAAAGATATAGAGGATAATAAAGTAACTCTTAACCCTGATGTTAGAGAAAGTTACACACTTAACATTTCAAAAGAGTTGGCTAATAATCTTCGTAAACTCTCTAAAGTTACCACTTGGGATCAAACAGCGAGGTCTGGTGACATTCATCTCTCATTAGTCGGAGATTTCGAAGATACTTGCTTTAAGACTGTACAGAGAACAAATAAGAATGAGCCTGCTTTTTATTATCGCCGAATACGGAAAATTGCTTCAGTCTATGTGGAATATCCATTAAGACCTTATGAGTTATTTGTTAGTGGACTTGTTTACAGGATTTCTGAAGAACTAAAAGCTAATGGAATTACTCTACAAGAAGCGTTTAGTACACACTATAGAAGTCCTAAAGTGAGAAATGTTTTTGTTAATGAATTATCTCGATGTCATTATTCTAATACGGTATCTAATTTTAGGGAAATGATTATGAACTATTTAGATGTGTTCTTGGAATAAAATGAAAAATATTTTATAAAGTTATAAAAGCAGACTGTAGAAAAACTCGAAATTCAGGATAACTGGATTTCGGATTTATAAGCAAAAAAAGAAGTCTTAAAAACGGCTTATCTAAGCCATTTTTAAGACCTTAGGTTTGGTGCGAGTGACGGGACTTGAACCCGTACGTCGTAAAACACACGCCCCTCAAACGTGCCTGTCTGCCTATTCCAGCACACTCGCAGATTTGTTTTTTGTTGATTTCTTAACTCAACGAGTGTTATTATATCATAAGAGAAACCTAATGTCAATACTATTTTTTTAATTATTTTGAAATATTTAGTAGAACTGAAGCGCAATATAATCACTGCCGTTGTCGAGCTTAAATAACGAGCCTATTTCAGATACCCTGTCTGTTTTTGCCAAAAATAAAGCGATGATCTACATAATCACCGCTTTATATTAGTCAATCTAATTTAACAAATTCCCTGTACAACCGAGAAATATTAATCAGTTCACGGGTCTTCCTCCAATTTACATTTAATCTTTGACTCAAATTTTTAGATTCTCATTGGAATTACCACCATAATAAATTAGTTAAATCACAATAACATTATTACATTATGTTTTTTATTAAATTATATATAATCAATCTGTTTATCCGAGAACAATACGCAAATTATCAAAATTCACTTTATTGAGACGGAACAGCTTGCAAATGAATCAAAGTTTTTAATTCATTAACAATACAATTTTAAAAGCTATTTCAAGGATGTTTCTGTGAGCCTCTTCAACTGATTGTTACAATTATAGTTAATTCAAGCTGTTTAGATATTTTCAAAGCGTCCTATGATCAACCAAATAATTTTTATTATGTTTCATAAACATCTAAATAATCATCAGCCTTGACACAACCAAGTTAGCTTTGATATGCACATATTATGCCCGGATAGATGTGTTGGGCGG
>CALYYZ010000198.1 GCA_945607165.1 uncultured Ruminococcus sp.
ATATAATGAAGAGACAGGCTATTGTCAATGCCGGTGTTGAGTTCGTATTTCGTAATCAGAACGGTAAAGGCTTTGAAACTACCTCATTTAACTATATTAACGGTGTGGTTGATCATGTTTCTGAAATAATCGGAGAAAACGGTCTTTCCACCGTTCAGCATTGGGTAAACGAAACAAAAACCCGTGATCGTGAGGACAAGCCGGAATACAAATGCAAGATGGATATAGCTGTAGCCTTTTCCAATAAGGTATCCTGTACGGAGTATTATCATAATTCCAGCTGGCTGGAACACGGAGGTGCTCCCGATAAGGCAGTGAGAAATGCTTTTGTGTATCAGATTGATAGCTTTCTTAAGCAAAATAATAAGTACAATAAAACTGAGAGCAAAATTAAATTCGACGATATAGAGGATTGTCTTGTCTGTGTGATTTCCTCCTTTTCAAGCGTTTCCTCATATGAAAACCAAACTAAAAAGGCTGTTACAAACAAGGGTATTCAGGACGCTATGACTGCCTTTTTGCGGCAAAGTCTTGAGATATATTTCATCGAGAATCCCATTGAAGCCGAAAAAATCGCCGAACAGGTTCTTATCAATAAACGAAGCCGTGAAAATGCCGAAAAAACACGACTTAATATCAAAAAGAAGCTTTCGGGTAATTTAGACATAACCAACAGAGTTGCAAAATTTGTCGATTGCCGAAGTAAAGAAGTCTCACAGCGTGAGCTTTTTATTGTTGAAGGTGATTCTGCTCTGGGCGCCTGTAAGCAGGCAAGAGATCCTGATTTTCAGGCTATTATGCCAATCAGGGGTAAAATTCTTAACTGCTTAAAGGCTGACTATGATAAAATATTTAAAAGTGAAATAATTACCGATCTTTTAAAGGTACTCGGCTGCGGAGTTGAAGTGAAATCAAAGGCTAATAAAAATCTTTCAAGCTTTGATATGAATTCTTTGCGCTGGAATAAGGTTATATTGTGTACCGACGCTGATGTTGACGGCTTTCATATCAGAACAATGCTTCTCACTATGCTTTACCGATTAACACCTACTCTTATTGAGGAGGGAAAGGTTTTTATTGCCGAATCTCCGCTATATGAAATAACATCAAAAAATGATGTTTATTTTGCCTACGATGAAGCCGAAAAGGACAGCTTTATCGAACGGATAGGCTCGGAAAAGTTTACAGTTCAACGAAGCAAAGGTCTCGGTGAAAACGAACCCGATATGATGAATTTAACCACAATGAATCCCGATACTCGCAGACTTATCAAGGTTATGCCTGACGATGCTGCTGAAACGGCTGAAATCTTCGATATTCTTTTGGGTGATAATATGCAAGGCAGAAAAGATTATATCGTCGAACACGGCAGTGAGTATATTGACGATCTCGATGTGAGCTGACAGGAGGTAGTGATTAATGGCTTCAAAAAAGAAATCAACAAAATCTGTGCCCTCTAAGACTCACGGAGTAATAAACGGCGCCGGAGATATTGTTGAACAACCCATAGTTACAACAATAAGACAGAACTTTATGCCCTATGCAATGAGCGTAATACTGTCCCGAGCAATTCCGGAAATTGACGGCTTTAAACCTTCGCACAGAAAGCTTCTGTACACAATGTATAAAATGGGACTGTTAAACGGCTCCAGAACAAAGTCTGCAAACATTGTCGGTGCAACAATGAAACTAAATCCCCATGGCGACTCTGCTATTTATGATACAATGGTTCGTCTGTCAAGAGGTTATGAGGCTTTGCTGCACCCATATGTTGATTCTAAAGGAAATTTCGGTAAGTTTTATAGCCGAGATATGGCATGGGCGGCTTCAAGGTATACAGAAGCAAAGCTTGCGCCAATTTGCAACGAGCTTTTCCGGGATATTGACAAGGAAACCGTTGACTTTGTTGATAATTACGATAACACAATGAAGGAGCCGACTCTGCTCCCGGCGGTATTCCCATCGGTATTGGTTAATGCAAACACCGGTATTGCGGTTGGTATGGCTTCTAATATCTGCTCATTTAATTTAAAGGAAATCTGCGAAACTACAGCTGCGCTTATCCGAGATCCCGAACACGAAATCAAGTCAACGCTGCCGGCACCCGATTTTATCGGCGGATGTCAGATTATTTATGACGAAAAGGCGATTAATCAGGTTTATGAAACCGGCAGGGGCAGTATACGGCTTCGTGCAAAGTATGAGTACGATAAGTCGGCTAATTGCATTGATATTTTGTCAATACCAAGCACAACAACCTGTGAGGTTATCATAGAAAAGGTAATTGATCTTGTAAAACAAGGCAAGGTTAAGGAAATATCGGATATCAGGGATGAAACAGGTATTGACGGACTTAAGATAACCATTGATTTAAAGCGTGGTACAGATCCCGAAAAGCTTATGGCAAAGCTTTTTCGTTTTACAACGCTTGAGGACTCCTATGCCTGCAACTTTAATGTACTCATCGGCGGTGTGCCAATGGTGCTTGGTGTCAAGGCTCTGCTTGAGGAATGGATCGCTTTTAGAATTGAATGTGTGAAGCGCAGGACATTTTTTGACAGGAGCAAAAAGGCTGACAAGCTTCATTTGCTTAAAGGCCTAGAAAAAATACTTTTAGATATTGACAAGGCGATTAAAATTGTTCGTGAAACCGATGAAGAAATCGAGGTTGTTCCAAACCTGATGATTGGTTTTGGTATTGACAAAACTCAGGCTGAGTATGTTGCGGAAATCAAGCTTCGTCATTTGAACAA
>CALYYZ010000199.1 GCA_945607165.1 uncultured Ruminococcus sp.
GGCTATGCAGGCACTCACCGCATACTGAACATCAACCGTTTTTGCCTTTGTAGGCTGTTGCGTTGGTTTTTGTGTCGGTTTTTCCGTAGATTTTTGCGTTGGCGGTTGTGTTGGCTTTTGAGTAGGAGTTTCGGTTTCCTTTTTCTCAGTCGATTCTGATTTAGACTGATTACTATTCACTGTATTCCTGCAGTTATTCTGAACTTCTGTTTGTGTTTTCTGAATCGGATCCGTTGCCGAAACAACCGCCGAATTTTGCCCACTGTCGGCTTTTTCTTCGGTTTGGGTATCCTTTTGCGAAGGCTCTGTTTCTTTTGAAACTGTGGCTTTTTCGGCGGTTGCTGTTTCAGTTGTTTTTTCTGTTGTTGCAGTTGCAGAAGTTTCAGTAGATGCAGAAACACCCACGGAGGTTGAAACCGTGGGTGATAAAGAACTGTTATTCACTTTTTCTCCTGTTGTACAAGCTGTGAATGTTCCTGTTGCTAAAATCAATGTCAGTATTATTGCGATTTTCTTTTTCATACTATCGCCGTCCTTTCAAGCAACAAGTATATCCAAAGAATTTGAAATGTCCAGAGTTTTTTTGAATTATCAAAATGCAAATTACTTTAAATAGCTATAACAGACTTTCAAAACTTACTTAAAACAAATTTATCAACCGAAAAGAAGATAATTATAAGCATGTTTGGGCTACTGAATCAGCATCACAAGGGTACCGGCAATAATAGAAATCAATCCAACGCCTGATTTTTTTGATAATTTTTCATGAAATACAATATATGAAAATGCAACCGTTACCAAAACACTCAACTTGTCAATAGGCACTACAACGCTTGCAAGTCCGTCCTGAAGCGCCTTATAGTAACACATCCACGACGCACCTGTTGCAATGCCCGAAAGACAGATAAATACAAGTTCTTTCTTTTCAATAGTCCGTATTGTATGCTGTTTACCTGTAACAAACACCATAACCCAAGCCATTAAAAGCACAACGCAGGTTCGAATAGCTGTGCCGAGATTGGACTCAACATTGGATATTCCGATTTTTCCGAGAATGGATGTAAGACTTGCAAATACCGCCGAGCCTAATGCATAGAGAAGCCAGTTTTTACCCTCTTTCTGTTTAAAACCTGCATCTTTTCTTTCAATCATCAAAAAAGTGCCTGCGCCGATAAGCACAACACCGACAGCTTTGGTCAGACTGACGCTTTCGTGCAGAAAAATAAACGCTAAAATTATTGTCAGAATAATGCTTGACTTATCAATTGGAACAACCTTATTTATATCCCCAATCTGTAAAGCCTTGAAGTAACAAAGCCACGAGGCTCCGGTTGCAAGACCGGACAAAATCAAAAACAAAAGCGTTTTTCCGTCAATAGATCCAAGCTGATTTTGAGAGCCGACTATGAATACCATCAGCCAAGAAAAAATCAACACTACAATAGTGCGGATAGCCGTAGCTACGGTAGAATCTGTTTTCCTGATTCCGCACTTAGCCAGAATAGAAGTCACTCCGGCAAAAAAGGCAGAGCCAAACGCAAATACAATCCACATAACAGTCACCACAAAATTTAATGCTTTCTTATTAAGAACTTATTATATTATAGCATACAATTGCAGAAATGTATAAGACAAATAAATTAAGATTTACCGCACAAGTAATGTCACATTAAAGAAAAGCTAAACAAGTTTACATACTCTGCGTAAAGCTTTCCGATTCATCCTCCGACATATCTTCGGTTTCTTCTTCACTATGCTGTTTATCAAGTGCCTGATGATACGCTTCCATAACCTTGCTGTTGAGTAAATCTCTGACTTCTTTGGAAATCGGGTGAGCAATCTCGCTGAACTTCGTTTCGCCGTTTTCATCAACATAGTTACTTGCAGGCATTGCAACAAATAAGCCTTTTCTTGAGTTCATCACTCTGATTCCGTGAATTGCAACCGCACCGCCGACAGTAACGCTTGCAAAAGCCTTTGTGTTGCAATCTTCTACATCAACAAGCTTATCAATCCTTACCTTGATATACGGCAGTTTCCTTTTCTGATTGTTGTTTTTGTTTCCTTTGAAATTAGTATTCTGTGCCATATAAATTTACCTCCGATTTAGTGTTTCTGTTTTTCCGCCCACAGAAGAGAAAGATGCAAAAGTGCATCTCTCTGTTCTTCCTCTGACAAGCTGTCGAGGAAATCTTCAAGGGTGTAATTCTCCTCGAAATCTTCTTCTGATTTCTTGCAGTTGTCGCAGATTTTTTCTCTCCTGACAACAACCGAGCCATCATCCTGCTGTGTGAATGATAAAACATCGTTGTATCTGAATCCGATTCGCTGGCGGATTTCATAGGGGATTGTAATTCTTCCTTTTTTACCGAGGACTCTGTATATTTTAAGCATTAATCATCCTCGCTTTCCGCAAGCTCTGCTCTGCACTCATCGCAGATACAGTCACAGCAACATTCTTCGCAATCATCATCGCACCTCTCAATCAGAATTGCTCCGTCCACAGCTGAAATCTGCACAGTACAGTCAGATGTGATTCCTGATACAATAAGTGCGTCAAGCGGTATGCTTACATAAATTCTATTTTCCATGATTAATAATACACTCCTTCAAAATTTGTTCTAAATCAATTTGTTGTTCGGTGGTTAAGTCAAGCAGGCTCAATTGCAACGGCTTGTTTCTCTGCCTTTCATACATATCGTAGTTGCTGATAAGCAGTTCGGGGAATTGCTCGCCTGC
>CALYYZ010000200.1 GCA_945607165.1 uncultured Ruminococcus sp.
CAAAGGTGCTTTTAGTCGGCACTGATGTTAATAATTGGGATTTTATAGAAAGTCTCGGATTTTACGATTATTGCAATTCTTCTAAAGAAGATCCCATCGAATGGGTAAAAAAGATGACTGACGGAGTCGGTGCCGATATAGCAATAGAGGCAGTAGGTATTCAAGTTACGGCTTGTAATTGTTTAGAGTCTGTTGCTGCAGGCGGTAAGGTTATTTTTGTCGGAAATCCTCACGGTGACTTTACCTTTCCTCAGAACACTTATTGGCAGATTCTCAGAAAACAGCTTACCGTTTACGGCACTTGGAACTCAAGCTACAGTGATACTCATAAGAGCGATTGGAACCTCGCTGTAGATGCTATGGCAGAGGGTAAAATTGATGTTAATAAGCTGATTACGCATAAGTTCAGCCTTGAAACAATGCATAAGGGACTTGATATTATGAAAAATAATACTGAGTTTTTTGCGAAAATTATGGTTGTTAACAAGGATTGATGGGAGTTTTTTCTATGAGAGGAATGTTATCACCGTCTTTGATGTGTGCCGATGTGTTAAATCTTCAATCCGAAATTACCGTATTAGATAATTTGGGCGTTGATTATATTCATCTTGATTTTATGGATGGCAAATTTGTTCCGAATATTACCTTAGACGCTTCATTAATCAAGGCGGTTAAGTCTGTGCTTAATAATATGCGCCGTGATATTCATATTATGGCTTATGCTCCCGAACAGTATTTTGACAGAATGGATATTGGACAAAACGACATTGTTTCTGTTCATTATGAGGCTTGCGATAATATACGCGAGGTTCTTTCGTTGATTCGTTCAAAAGGAGCTTGCCCGTTTATCGCAATCAGTCCCGATACTCCTGCCGATACTGTAAAAGAATTTCTCGATGAAATTGACGGTGTACTTGTAATGACAGTGTATCCCGGATTTGCGGGGCAGCCTATAGTTGAGGGAAGCTTTGAAAAGCTTTCCGCAGTCAGAAAGATAATAGATGACTCAGGAAAGAACATTATTCTTGAGGTTGACGGACATGTCAGCTGGGATCTGTGCAAAAAAATGCGTGAATGTGGTGCGGATTTATTTGTTGCCGGTTCCTCATCAGTGTATTCTAAGGGAATGAAAATAGATGAGGCAGTCAAAAAGATGACTGAGCTTATAAAATAATTTGGGGTGAAATTATTGAATTATTCAATAAAAGTTAAGGAATTGATGATAGTTAATTGTGAGCTTACGCTTACGATTATGGGTGAGGTTGTTGACGAGAGCATCAATTCGCACTTTCTTTCAAAACCTAAAATAGTACTTCATTTCAATAACGATAAGGAGGACAGACGAATTCCGTTTGTCCTTTCTAATGTGACTTGCATTGACGGAAAATGCTTTTTCTCCGGCAAGTATACATATCGATTGGATTTGCTGTTTTGGAAAACCAAAAATCAGCATTTACCTTTTGATATGCACATTAATTTCGGCTTTGCCGATTTCTATGAAGAGCCGATAAGTATTGATTTGACACCGGAGTATTTTGAAGTTGACGACAAGTACTACGGCTACAGGCTAAACGAAAATTCACTGACTTTTCTGCCTAACAAAAAAAAGCTTGTACATTCTCCTGTTTCAAGATTTTGCATAGGATTTGTTGATTTCCTGATTAGACTTATAGAGTTTATTGTTGCTATAGCAATGCTTCCGATTTTTGCGATTGACGGATTGTTGAGAATTTCCGATGTAAAAAAATTCCCAAAGAAGTTTAATGACGAAAGCCTGTTTAAACGATATCTTGCTTTTGTTTTTTCAAGATTTTCGCAGGTTACTACATTCAAAATTGCAATATGGACAGTCAAGCGGTTTATTTTCAAGCTTTGCTTTTCGTTATATAAGCTTAAGAAGATTAATAACAAAAAGATTACTTTTATCTCATTAAGAAGAGATGATATATCCGGAAACTTTGCCTTTGTTTATGATAAACTGAAAAATGACAAAAGCTTGGATATCGGATTTATTTTGAATGATCATACTATTGCAGAAATGAATTTCAAGGAGATAAGGCAATTTACAAAGGCTTGCGCTACAAGTAAAGTTGTTATACTCGACGAATTTACACCTCAGATTCATTATATAGACCTTAGACCCGAAACTAAGCTGATTCAGCTGTGGCATGCCTGCGGCGCTTTCAAAACTTTTGGATTCACCAGGCTTTCAAAGCCTAAGGGATCTCCTCAGCCTACACGAAATCACAGGAGCTATGATTATGTTACGGTAAGCTCAACATACTGCAAGAAATGTCATTCTGAGGGCTTCGGTATCGCAACTGAAAATGTTGTGGCTACGGGTATTCCGAGAACAGATGTATTTTTTGATGATGAATATAAGAAAAAGGCAAGAGAGAAATTCTTCTCTGAGCATCCCGGATTTATAGGCAAAAAAATTGTTATGTTTGCGCCTACATTCAGAGGCATGGTAAAAGAAACAGCATTTTATCCGACTGAAATGTTTGATCTGAACAAAATATGTGACAAGCTGCCTGATGATTGCGTTTTCATTGTAAAGCACCACCCCTTTGTTCCGGATAAACAGCCAATTCCCGAAAAGTACAAAGACAGAATTATTGACCTTTCCGAGGATTCTGAGCTTAACGACTTGCTTTTTGTTTGCGATGCTGTAATAACCGACTATTCATCGCTTGTATTTGAA
>CALYYZ010000201.1 GCA_945607165.1 uncultured Ruminococcus sp.
CCCCTGACCTACTGCTTAGAAGGCAGTTGCTCTATCCAGCTGAGCTATTGGCGCATCAGTTCTGATTAAGTCAGCCTTTACATTATATATGTTGAAGATTATTTTGTCAAGACTTTTTTTCCAAAATTTCTTTTTTTTTGAATTATTCGACAGTTGTAATTCCTATTAAAGGTGCAAGGAAACACTGACTAAATCAGTGCTTTCTTAGCTCTGTACCTTTGGGCGAGTGAAGAGTTTTTATATTCCTGCTCAAAGGTTACCTCTCTTATGAGATTTACGAAATCCGGTAATTTATATTCTTGATCTTCAGATAATAGCTCTATTTCGAGCGTTGCTTTGTCCTTCCAAAACGGATAGACATCCAATTCATAGTATGTTCCTTTGTATGAAATACAATACCTATCCTTGGATATTATTCCCGTAACGCTGTCAGATTGCTTCAAATATGAATAGTATTCTTCTTTGGAAATATAGTTTTCGGTTTCAATTCTTTTAATTTCAGATATTTTTTTCTTCACTGTTTTAATGAAGACTGCGTTTTTACCCTCACCCCGACGGCGAATCCTGAAAAAACCTTCCTGAGGAGTGTAGAGATATGCCTGTGTTATCGGTATCCTTCTACAGGCTTCCATACGGTTAAGCATATCAATATCCGGATATTCAATCAAAAACTTTCTTTCAATTTCAAAATGCTCCGGAATTCCCAAAAACGATAGAATCTCAGTCTTTAGCCTTTCCAGCTTGCCCCAAAAGTCAGTTGAATTATCAATGATTCTCAGGTGGGAGGTGCCTGTCCAAAGAGCAAGTATTTTTTTATCCTGAATACAAGCCTGATTTATGCTTTCGGTTCTCACCGGATTGCTTTTGTTTCCGTAATACTCTTTTGCACCGTCAGCACAGGTGACCAAATGAAACACAGCGTCGTAGGAATTTCTTATGATATCCTCATTCAGATTATAATCCGATGCAAATCTATTGAATTCTTCTTCGGTCACAAATGCCCTGCCGTCAAGCAGACCTCTGTCAAACAAAATTACGATCTTTTCTTCTTTTTCCTTTTGGGCAGAAATTAGTACCCGTGATTCTTCTTCAACTGCATTTTTAAACAAAAGTCGTTGAAATTCGTAGTTTCCTACACTGTTTGGAGATATTCCGTTTTTCATAAGTCGTGTGGCTTGCTCCCCAACAGTGAAAACCTTTACACCGAGCGTTTCAAGCTCGTTTTTTATATATCCAAGTGCCGTAGTTTTTCCGGCACACGGCCCTCCGGTAAGTACAATTTTAACTACTTCACCCATTAATCACACCACCATTCATAACCTTATTATACATTTTAATACTGTAAATATTATTCTCTATTGAAAAATTCAATCGATATGATATAATTAGTCAGATGAATTTGCAGGGGGATGTAGAATTGCCAAGAGAGCTTGAAAAATTTGAAAAAGTCCAGCGCAGCATCATAACAACCTACAGAAAAAGAATATGGAATCCATTTTTAATTGCATTAAAGAAATATAAGCTCGTCAACAGCGGTGATAAAATCGCTGTCTGTATTTCGGGCGGCAAAGATTCAATGCTTATGGCGTTACTCCTTATGGAGCTTCATAAGTACAGCGAGGTACCCTTTGAGCTTATCTACCTTGTTATGGATCCGGGCTACAATGAAGAAAACCGTAAGAAAATAGAGGGAAATGCGAAGCTTCTTCATATTCCAATCACCGTATTTGAAACCGATATTTTCTCTGTCGCTGAAAAAACCGAAAAGTCACCCTGTTACCTGTGTGCAAAAATGAGGAGAGGACATCTATACAAAAAGGCTCAACAGCTCGGCTGTAACAAAATAGCTTTAGGTCATCATTTCAACGATGTAATAGAAACGACAGTAATGGGTATGTTTTACGGCTCTCAGCTTCAGGCTATGCCGCCAAAGCTTCACAGTAAGAATTATGAGGGAATGGAGCTAATCCGACCGCTGTACTGTATCCGTGAGGATTCAATAATTGCATGGCAGCATTTTAATGAGCTTGAGTTTATCAGGTGCGCCTGCAGATTTACAGAGAACACCGAAGCCGGCACAGCAGACTCCAAAAGACAAGAAATCAAACTTCTGATTAAGGAACTGAAAAAAGTAAATCCAAACATTGAAAAAAGTATATTCAATTCAATTCATTCGGTTTGTCTTGACACAATGGTGGGCTACAAATCAAACGGGGAAGAACACAGTTTTCTTGATAATTACGATTCCGGGATAATCACCCGGTAGGATCACCAAGCTCAAAATTGAACTCTATAAATTTGAGCTTGTTTCAAATCTTTTTTTCAGGGTTTTAAGTGCTCTCGTTTCAAGTCTGCTGACATAAGACCTTGATATCTTCAAAAGCTTCGCAACTTTTTTTTGAGTCATCGGTTCATTTCCGTTAAGACCATACCTCAGAATAATGATGCGTTTTTCTCTTTCTCCCAGCTCTTCATTAATGAATTGTCCCAGCTTTTGACTGTTAAGCTTTAAATCCAGCTTATCAATAATATTGTCATCAACCGACATAATGTCAAGCAAGGTAAGAGGATTTCCGTCTTTGTCGGTGTCGATAGTTTCATTAAGCGAAATATCCTGGGCACTTTTTTTAGCACTTCTGAAATGCATCAAAATCTCATTTTCAATACATCTGCTTGCGTATGAGCTCAGGCGGATGTTTTTTT
>CALYYZ010000202.1 GCA_945607165.1 uncultured Ruminococcus sp.
CGGCAGATGACTGAACAGCGAGGAGCTTCCGGCTGAGAAATCAGAAAGGAAGCTCCTTTTATGTTGAATAACTGGCTTTGTTACATAGCTGAATATCCGTGATCTCCGAATTTTGATTTTAATTTGACTTTATTCAAAATTTCAAAATTCAAAGGAGATTACGATAATGAATAACAGCACAAACCTTACACTTGATGAGCAGTTCGATAAGGATTGCAAAGTTATCAAGTTGAAATACGAATATCCCGGATATACAGGCGAGGAAAAGTGGGCAATTATAACCGGATTAACGGAAGAAGAACTGGACGAAAAATACGCAGAAAAAACTGCATCTCTTAGACCGTTTATCGTTCTTGATCTTGCTTTCGGAAAAGCTCGTACAAAGTTTATTAACAACGAAAATAAGCACTATATGCGGGGAGTCAGGAGTATAGAACCATTTGATTATGATGATGAATTGCTGACAGCACACCACCCGGAACTTGTTGTAGATAATTTTGAAGAAACCTTCCTGCGCAATGAAACCTGTCAGAAGGTTCGTTCTGCATTGGCAACACTTCAGGATGTGCAAAAGAAACGGGTGATTAAATACTTTTTCGATGGTAAAAGCACACACGAAATAGCACTGGAGGAAGGTGTATCACACCAAGCGGTATCACAGTCGATTGCTGTTGCTCTGAAAAAATTGAAAAATATTTTGAAATAGACTTGCCACACGCCTGCTCTCAGTGGGAATTAGTGAAGGGACTAATTTTTGTAATCCCTTCTAATAAATCATTGAGAGGTATTACAAATGCAGAAAAAAGATTTATCCAAAATCAAATGGGGCGAGATTTACACTTGTGATCTCGGCAGTATGAAAGGTTCGGTACAATGTGGAGTGCGTCCTGTATTGGTCGTGCAGACGAATAAGCTGAACAGCAACAGCCCTACGGTTGTAGTAGCGGTTATTACATCGGCTCGCAAAAGAGAGGATATTTCATCTCATATCTTCTTAGAAACGAATTGCGGACTTCGTGAGCCGTCTATGGTGATGCTTGAACAAATGCGAACTATTGACAAAGCTGAAGAACTCATTTCCTATGTTGGCAAGGTCGAGGACAGCGAGATAATCGCCAAAATCAAGGATGGTATTCGCTATCAATTTCAACTGATGAGAGCAAGAAAGCCTATTCGCACCGGGTATATTCTCAGTCTTTGCCCAAAGTGCCGTTCCGAGTTTTTCAGTGTGCCGGAGAATATTCTTAGACGGGTTGATCCTTTGCAGGTGGAAAAGGAACCTTGTGATAAATGTCAAGTTGGATATGGCTATGACTACCTGATAACCAAACGCACAAAGCACATTCGTGATAACGGAGGTGGGTTTGATGTTTGATGATAAGATTGCCGAATTAAACAGACAGACAGAGCTACATCCGCCCACCTTTGAAAAGCGAACATACACGGTGTCAGAAATTCAGGATATTCTCGGTATCGGAAGAAATGCCGCTTATGCCATTGTCAAAAAGGGGTATTTTAGTACGGTTCGCATCGGAGGAACAATTCGGATTTCAAAAAGAAGTTTTGATGCATGGCTTGATGAAGATAGCAAATCCTGTCAAGTATGCGACAACACCTAATCGCATCATTAACAAAACTTCCGATTTTGAGTACCATATAGCCAAGCAAAGCAGCTTGGCTATATGGCTCAGAAAAAGGAGGTTACGATATGAGCAAAACAAGTATGTCTGTAATGGAGATGGGCAGATCTCTCGGCTTATGCAAAACAGAGTCGTATTGGCTTGTTCATAAGGAACAGTTTGAAACACGGCTTGTCGCAGGCAAAATGCGAGTAATGATAGAGAGCTTCGAGAAATGGTATGCGAACCAACTTCATTATAAGAAGGTCAACGGCGAAATGCCCGGTACGGAACTACTCAAAAAGACTATGACTGTTCCGACAATGGCATCGCTCTTGGGTATCAGAGAAGCGACCGCTTATGAACTGATACACAGATTACATTTCAGGTCAGTTAAGACCGAATACAGCAGCCAAAGGTTGCTGATCGACAAAGCCACTTTCTATGAATGGCTCAAAAGTCAAACCCACTACAAGATAGTCGAGGGAAAGGAGGACTTCTATGATAGAGAAGAATTGTCAGAAGCTCAATGAGAAGAACGGCGTTCCCAAAGGCAAAAAGAGTTATAACCTCTCGGAGATAATGGCTATTCTCGGTATCTGTCGTTCTTCTGCTACAAAACTTATCAGGACAAATCAGTTTCGTAGCGTGCGTATCGGTAGAGAGGTTAGAGTTCTCAAGTCAGACTTTGATGCTTGGCTTGACAGTAATACGAAGTAAGGAGGAAGTGCAGTATGGCATCCATAGTAAAAAGAAAAAACAAATTCTCTGTCGTTTATACCTATACGGATGATAAGGGCGACAAGCGACAAAAATGGGAAACCTTTGCGACCAACGCTGAAGCAAAAAGGCGTAAAGCGGAAGTCGAGTTCCAACAAGAGTCAGGTACTCTTGTTATTCCTGAAGCAAAGACCGTAAAGGAATTGCTTGAAGATTACACTTCGATTTACGGAGTGAACACTTGGGCAATGTCTACCTATGAAGCAAGACGAAGTCTGATTTTCAATTACATTATGCTGATCATCACCTGTCGGAAATAATCATGTCAATTCCTTGCTGCAAGGTTT
>CALYYZ010000203.1 GCA_945607165.1 uncultured Ruminococcus sp.
TGCTTGAATGTCATAAGCAGTACAACGGTCTTGCAAAACCGAAAAGGGATTTGACGATTGACGATATTATTCCGTATGGAGTGTGACTTTTTATTGAGTTTATTTAGACAATATGATATACTAAAATAAAAGGCGAATCGGAATTTGTGGAGGTAATTCATGGAGCAGGTTTTTTTGGTCAAAAACGGTAATTTAGCAGAAGTAAATAATTGGCTACAAAAGGGTGGCCGAGTAAAGTCAATACATCCAGTATCTGAAATAGTTTCTGCCTATGGTTATGCTGGAGGTCGTGATGAATTTACAAATGGGCAAGGCAGCTATGTTGGAAACATTTATGCATATGTGGTAATTGAATTTAATTAAACAAATTCAAATATATTTAGCAATAACATTCAAGGAGTAACCTTTCGTGGGTTACTCCTTTTATATGCATTTATCACAGAGCCTTATGGCTCTTTTTTTATGCCCAAAACAAGGAGGTGAACTTAAATGTCAGACAGCTTTGGTCTTAAAATCGGTGTTGAAGGTGAAAAAGAATTCAAGAAAGCACTGTCTGAAATAAATCAGAATTTTAAGGTACTTGGTTCTGAAATGAAGCTTGTTTCCTCGCAGTTTGATAAAAACGATAAATCTGTTGATGCACTCACTGCCCGGAATCAGGTCCTTAACAAAGAGATTAATGAGCAGAAAAGTAAAATTGAATTGCTGAAACAGGCTCTCGATAACGCATCATCTTCCTTCGGTGAGAATGACCGCAGAACACAGCAGTGGCAGATAAAGCTGAATAACGCACAGGCAACTCTCAACGACCTTGAAAAAGAATTAAAGGACAACAACGATACTCTCGACAAAACAGCTGACGAGTTTAATGATGCAGAAAAAGAGGCTGACGATTTTGGTGATGAAATTGATGATGCCGGCAAGCAGAGTGAAAGCGCAGGCGGCAAGTTCAGCAAGGTCAAAGGAATTGTCGCAGGCTTTGGAAAAGCACTTGCCGGTGCGACAGCTGCAATAGGTGCCGCCGCAGTGGCTACGGGCAAAAAACTGAAGGATATGGCTGACGAAACAGCAGCCGCAGGAGATGAAATCGACAAGAACTCCCAAAGGCTCGGACTTTCCAAAACAGCATATCAGGAGTGGGACTATGTTCTCTCTCAGTCGGGTGTTGACATAAACAGTGTTCAGACAGGCTTTAAGTCAATGACAAACTCCATTGACGATGCGAAAAACGGCTCTGAAACAGCAACTAAAAAATTCACAGCGCTTGGAATTTCAATGTCCGATTTAAAGACAATGAGCCGTGAGGATATATTCAGCAAAGCGGTTGAGGGGCTGCAGAACATCACTGACGATACAACAAAGGCGGCTCTTGCAAATGACCTCTTCGGCAAGAGCGGTCAGAATATTATGCCGCTTTTGAACGCTACTGCCGACAGTACACAAAACCTCAAGGATAAGGCTCACGAGCTTGGTATGGTTATGTCTGACGAGGCGGTGCAGGCGGCTGTTGACTACACTGACAATATGGACACTCTGCAAAGAACATTCACCGGTCTGAAAAATTCCATTATGGGTGATATTCTTCCCGGCTTTAATGATATTCTCTTAGGTCTTACCGGACTAATGACAGGTGCTGACGGAGCAAAGGAACAGCTCCAGCTTGGCGCACAGGAGATTGTAACATCAATATCGGGAATATTCCCACAGCTGACTGAAATTCTTATCACACTCGTAACTGCAATAGCAGGAGTAGCACCATCAATTATTCAGGCACTTGTCACAGGAATTGCAGAAAATCTGCCTACCTTGGTTGAATCGGCATCAAACATTATACTTACCTTCGTGTCGAGTATTATTCTTGCCTTACCTCAAATAACCGAGGGTGCGTTACAGCTTGTAATGACTCTGACAAACGGCATAATTGAAAATCTTCCGTTGCTCTTAACAGCAGCTATTCAGGTGATCGCAACACTCGTAACAGGTATAGCAGAATCACTGCCGCAGTTGATTCCGGCTATGGTAGAGTGCATTGTCACAATGGTGCAAGGTCTGATTGATAATCTTCCATTACTCCTTGATGCCGCACTGCAGCTAATAACAGGACTTGCACAGGGATTGCTTGACGCACTTCCTGTCCTTATAGCCGCTCTGCCGGATATTATCATCGGAATAGTAAACTTTCTGCTTGATTCAATTCCACAGATTATTGATGCCGGAATAAAACTCCTCACTTCCCTTGTTGACGCTCTGCCGCAGATTATTACGGCAATCGTGAACGCAATACCGAAAATCATAAACGGAATTATAAACGCAGTTCTGAATGCAATACCGCAGATTATTCAAGCAGGCATTGATTTACTTATTGCCTTAATAAGAGCTTTGCCGCAGATTATCACAACCATTGTAAAGGCAATCCCACAGATAATTTCGGGCATAGTTGATGCGTTAATCGGAAACATCGACAAGATTATTATGGCAGGTGTTGAGCTGTTCATCGCACTGATTGAAAATCTGCCGACTATCATTGTTGAGATTGTAAAGGCAGTTCCTCAGATTATCGCAGGCATTGTTAAAGCATTCGGCTCGCTGATGGGCAAAATTGTTGAAATTGGTGGCAACATTGTAAAGGGTCTGTGGGACGGTATCTGCGGTCTTGCATCGTGGCTGT
>CALYYZ010000204.1 GCA_945607165.1 uncultured Ruminococcus sp.
GGCAACGGACTTTGACTCCGTCACCCGTGGGTTCGAATCCCGCCGGCCCAGCCAGTAGAGTGCCTCGACACGCAATTTGCGTACGGGGCATTTTTCTTTATCTGATACTTGGCTCAAAGCTTCGCTGTTTTAGGACATCTAACTTCAAAATCGATTAAAAGAAATATAATTACGATAATTTTGTTTTGTACCACTTTTCATAATCAACAATATGATGTATAATGGTTATGATAAGAAAAAATAAGTGGTGAATTTATGAAAAAGATTAAAAGTAATCTGTTATTTTTGCTTTACACAATAATTCTCGGAGTAATTTTCGGTGCAATCATATGGTCATTTCTTAAAATAATGAATCTTGGAATTGAGTTTATTTGGAATTTTGTTCCCACAACGCTTAATTTTCCCCTGTATACGATTTGTGTTTGCGTTTCAGGCGGATTTCTGATAGGGCTTTGGAAAAAGAAATTCGGTGATTATCCCGAAGAATTAACAACTGTAATGGGCAAGGTAAAAAAGACTGGCAGATACCCTTACAATAATGTTTTTTCAACGCTGGGTTCTGCCCTATTCCCTCTTTTGATCGGAGGAAGCATAGGTCCTGAGGCAGGTCTGACAGGCGTTATAGCAGGCCTGTGCACTTGGGTTGGCGATAAGCTTAAAATGTATTTTCGAGAGATGGAGGAGTTGACGCAAATCGGTATGAGCGCAACCCTCGGAACGATTTTTCGCTCTCCGATGTTCGGATTTATGGAGCCTATTGAGTCAGACAAAGAAGTTGTTCTGCCAAGAACTTCAAAAATTGTTCTGTATTTTGCTGCAATATTAAGCTCTTTCGGAGTATTTATTTTGCTCGGAAGGCTTTTTGGCGGTAGAACAGGCATGGAAGGACTTGAAGCAGGGAAAATTGAGCTGTCGTATTATTGGTACTCTCTTTTATTGGCTGCTGTTGGAATTGCCGCAGGCTACATATATTTTATCTTTAAAAAGCTCACCTCTTCGTTAAAGAAAAAATTCAAAAAGTACACGGTATTCAAAGCAACCGCCGGCGGTTTGCTGCTTGGAATTTCCGGTACATTTCTGCCGCTGACAATGTTTTCCGGAGAACATCAGATAAGCGAAGTGATGAAAGAGGCAGAAACAATCGGCGCAATAATGCTTATTGTCATTGCAATAGTCAAGCTGTTATTGACTAATATATGCATAGACTCCGGTTTAAAGGGCGGTCACTTCTTTCCGGTTATATTCTGCGGAATAAGCATTGGCTGCGCTATGAGCTTGATTCTTGGTGTGGAAATGGTGTTCTGTGCAAGCATTGTTACCGCAGCACTTGTCGGTCACACTCTTAAGAAGCCCCTTGCTACCGTTCTTCTGTTAATGATTATTTTTCCCCCGAAGCTGATTCCTGTTATGCTTTTTGCCGCCGCTGCTGCGAAATTTATTGAAACTCCTAAGGCTCTTTTGACAGAGTAATACTCTTTATTGAAAAACATAGGTGATATTATGAAGCTGCATTACAAGGGTAAATACGATTTGAATCCCGATTCTCTCCCCCACAATGAGCATATGCCGGGTGCGGTAATGTTCAAGGAACCGACAAGCTCTAAAAAATTATCTTTGATTGCAAATATTATTAGCTTTGTTATTATTATCGCTTTGGCAATACCCGCCATCATAAGATGCAGGGACTATCTTTTAGATGGGTATTTTTTGATGCTGCTCGGAATGATTGCTTCTCTGCTTTTTCTGTTTCCTCACGAGTTTCTCCACGCAATTTGCTTTAAGGAAGATGTTTACCTTTACACGAATCTGTCTCAGGGTATGCTATTTGTAGTGGGACCGGAAACCATGAGCAAGGGAAGATTCATATTTATGTCATTACTACCAAATATTATTTTCGGTATTATTCCATATGCTATAGGTATGATATTTCCTCAGCAGCTGTTTTTTCTTTGGTTGGGCACCACGGCAACTGCAATGGGGGCCGGAGACTATTACAACATTTTTCACGCAGTAACGCAGATGCCAAAGGGAGCAAGAACATATATGCATAAGTTTAATTCTTATTGGTATATGCCATAAAGCAATTAATTAACAGGTCATTTCTGCAACTGTTTTTTCAACTTACCTGCATTTTTCAGTTTTCATACAATATCATTTTGAATCAGTTATGATTATGTTTGTTAAGTAAAAAAGTATATTGCATATATTTCCTATCTGTTTGTAAGTTTTACTCTTTATTATATCTTTTGTCAAGCATAATGAATTATTATTTGAATTAATCTTAAACAAGAGTTTACCATTCTTGAGGTAAGCAGTAGAGTGTATCGACACGCAAATCGTGCCGTTTCATATAAAGCAAAAAAAATTCCACAGCACGGCTTTCGCCTTACTGTGGAATAATTTTTATTAGTATTAAGAGAAGCTACGGTCCAAGACCGGCGCAAATAGATATTGTCCGACTATCGTTCTTCTCTGAAATATGAAAGACCAAGGGATTGCGGACCCTGATTTTCCTTTTTATTTCTAATGCTGACGATGATAAGCACGATAATAGTAACAACATAGGGCAGCATTTTAAACAATTCCTGTGTTCGGAGAGCAAGTCCCGGAATAAACAGGTATATAATGTAGAGTCCGCCGAAAAGAATTGAGCCT
>CALYYZ010000205.1 GCA_945607165.1 uncultured Ruminococcus sp.
CTGTTCCGTTTGCGGCTTTCAAATCTTCACCAGCGTAAAGTCCGAATGAAACATTCAGAATTTCGTCATTGTTGCCGATGTTGAATTCCTCGTTCCGTTCAAGAATTTTTGTAAGGTCGATTTCAGCCTTTTGCCTGTCGTTTGTAAATGAGGTTGAGGTGTTAGTCACCTTTTCGTTCTGTCCGGCATAGGTGAGTTCGATATGATTTACAGTACAGTTCAGAACAAATCCGTTAGGAGCTGTTTTTTCAACAACACGGTATTTACCGAGATAAAGTTGTTTGCTTGTTGCTGTTCCTTTTTTACCTGTGGTAATTGTTTCAACAAGAGTATTTTTTGTATATCGAACAGTTCCGTCAGGGGTTGTAATATCCTCATCAGCATAGATTTCAAAGACAGCACCTGACAAACCGCTTACAGAATATTCAGGCTGATATATGGTCGTAAGTGCAACATCATTTCCGTTTTCATCAGTATATCCGCCGCCTATTGCAGTTACATTCGAGAAAATCTCGCCTGTTTTTTCTACGGTAATTGTGCCTTTCTGCGGAGTATTTTTCTTCTCGGTTTTTACGATTGTAACGCCGTTTTCTTCGCTTGTGTTTTCTGCCGTAATATCAAAATATACAGGTGTACTGTCGAGGATATATCCGTAAGGAGCCTGAACCTCAACGACTGAATAGCCTTTGCCGTAGGGCAGAGTTTCGGGTGTGATTAGATAACCCTCGCTGTTCGTGTAGAATGTATTAATGGTTGTAACCTCGGGATAGGTGTAGGTCATAGTCACGGGCTTGCCGTTAGAATCATAAATCTGAAAGCCTGCGCCTGCATACGGAATCTGCTTTCCGGTTTCGCTGTCAACCTTTACTATCTTTACATAGCTTTCAAGTGAAGCGTTGTTGATGAGATATTTATAGGTTTTGCCGTCCTCGTTTACAAACACATCAAAGTCGGCTATGAACTCTGTGCCGTTCCAACCCTTGCTCTGATGAACAGTGTATGTGCCGTAGGGCAAATTCTTTGTTTCTGCAAAGCCGTATTCATCACAAGTTAGAATATCACGCTCTGTGTTCTTTGCCTTACTGTAACTTCCTGCTGATTTTAGATACACCTGAAATTCTGCACCTTTTTCGGGAGTTTCTATTTTTGTACTGCCGTCATCTGTGTGCTAGATGATAGCAATTTTTCCTTTCAGTATATCTTCGGTAACACCCATTGAAACGCTGTTGTTTTCAATGGTGTATTTCTTTGATTCTGCACCGATATGATATTCGGTTTCATCGAGGAGATAACCTTCGCTCGGCTCAATTTCTTTCAGAGTCCAGTTATCTCCGCACACATAGTATGAAGTTGTAAAACTGCCGTTCTTGTCTGTGGTGTACTTGTCAGCTAACTTGCCGTTATTGTAGATGCCGTAAACTGCGCCTGCAAGGGAAGCGTCACCCTGTGCAGACTTCGTTTCAGCGTCTGTTTTTGTAACAGTCAGATTCCACTTTTTAAGCAAATTTTCAAAACTTCTCTGCGTTACCTTGTTCCATTCAATAGATGCAGTCTGTGCTTTCGGAACAACATATCTGTCAGCAGTATCAACTTCTTCAAGTGTATATGGCTTGTCACCGCTTACAAGGACATTTTCAAATTTTGCAATGCCGTCAGCATTTGTTGTTGCATACAAATCAATACTTGCACCACTGAGTGAAGTTCCGTAAAGGTGGAATTTAACTCCCTCGTTGAAATTATCCTCACTGGTTTTTACTACTTCCAGACTGCCTTTTTTGAGAATATTCTCAAAGGTAACGGTTGCAGTTTTACCGCTTTCCACCTTAACGGTCTGCGATTTCTGTGTTTCATACTTACTGTCTGTAATTTCGGTAACGGTGTAACTTCCGGGGACAAGGTCGGTTAATTCAAATTCGCCCTTTGAGTTTGTCTTAACTGTCTTACTGTAACCATCGCCTTTGACAGTAAACTCAATATTTGCAACATTGCCGTCCTCGGAAGTTTTAACAAGCTTGAGATTGCCCGAGCTTGTCTTGACCTTGAAATATGCTCTTATCGGGTCAGCGTCATTTTCAACGCCTGTAATGACATCCTGAAGGCTTGCGTCACCGTAGGGAACAAGAGTAGTACCGCTAACGCTCGGCATTGACTTTGCAGAGTTGAATGTTACTGCATCATTCACAGGCGAAGTTGAAGTTAATGTCAGCTTATTACCGGATTTTGAAACGGAAATTCCGCTTGTAGTTTTGAAACTGAAATCCGAAAGAATATTGTTGCTGTCGGTAAGGGTTAAAGTGTACTTTCCGTCCGAGTATTTCATTTCATAGGTTTCAGCCTTTGAAGCGATTGCCGATGCAAAGCTTGGAACGGTTGAATAATTTGCAAGGCTTTTTGAGATTGCATTGTAAACCGACTTGACTCCGGGGTTTGCACCGCCTGCACATATACCGTCTATGAACTTTGTATTTGTGCATTTATAGCCTTCGCTTGTAGAACGGCATCCTGAAACAAACTCCCATACAATCAGCTGTGTTGCCACCCATTTCTGATCTTCTGTTCCGCTTAAGCTTTTTCCCGAACCGGGTTTGCCGTAAAGCAGAGCAAGGT
>CALYYZ010000206.1 GCA_945607165.1 uncultured Ruminococcus sp.
CTCGACCTTTTGGTGATGATATGACAGATATTTTTAAAAACCTTACAAGCGTGTGGGATTTTCTGAAAGCTGACGGAAAACCCATTGTGCTTTACGGAATGGGAGACGGAGCCGACAAGGTGCTCAGAGCCTTTGAAAGGTTTTCGCTTAAGGCAAGTGCAGTTATGGCAAGCGATGACTTTGTGCGAGGTCAGAGCTTTCACGGCTTTACCGTTAAAAAGCTTTCACAGCTTGAACAGGAGCTTGGCGAGTTTAACATTGCCCTTTGCTTTGCAAGTCAGCTTGACGAGGTTATGGATACCATAAAATCGGTGGCAAAAAGGCATAAAACCGTTGTTCCGAGCGTTCCTGTTTTCGGCGAGGTGCTTTTTGACGATGAGTTTGTCGAAAAAAATACGGAAATAATAAAATCTGTTGACCGCCTTTTTGCCGACGAAATTTCAAGGCAGGTTTACCGCAATGTGCTCAGGTTTTATTATACCGGCGAGCTTTCTCTGCTTGACGAGATAACCTCCGACAAGGCTGAAGCCTTCAACAGCATACTTTGCTTGGGCGATAACGAGGTTTTCGTTGACTTGGGCGCATATAACGGCGATACCATTGATGAGTTTTTGCATTATTCGGGCGGAAAATATCGAAAGATTATAGCTCTTGAGCCTAATGCCAAGAATTTTGAAAAGCTCAGGACTCATTGCGGAAATCTTGAGCGCACAGAGCTTTGGCAGCTCGGCTCATACAGTCACAATACGGTTCTTAGCTTTAACAACAAGGCAGGCAGAAACAGTGCAATCTCCGACAGCGGAGTACAAACAAGGGTTGCGCCGGTCGATACGATTTTAGCAGGCACAGCGGCAACCTATGTCAAGGCTGATGTTGAGGGAGCAGATTTTGAGACGATTCTCGGAATGGAGAAAACCATACGAGAGTTTAAGCCGAAGCTGAATATTTCGGCTTATCACCGCTTTGAGGATATTTTCCGACTTCCGCTTTTATTAAGCCGACTGAATCCCGACTACAAAATCTATCTCCGTCACCACCCCTACATTCCTGCGTGGGATACTAATATTTACTGCGTGTAGTGCTGCGCATTATAATGAATTTCTGTTAATATATTCAGAGGACTGTCCGTTTGGCAGTCCTCTGAATTTGCTTATATGCTAAATTTTATTCACAGCCGTTTTCATTTTCCTTTTCGTCGCTCTTAAAGGCTTCGCAAATGCAGTAGTAAAGGGGTATGGTAAGAAATACTATCCAGCCCATAGCCCAGCCTCCGCAGACGCCGAAAAATCCGAAAAACATATATAAAATTACTGCGAGAACAGGATAGGCGAAGTGTGACGGGTTCCTGTTGAAAATCGCACTGCCCAGTGAATAGTACAGCGGAATGGTGAGAAAGCAAACCCAGCTTAATGCCCAGCCGAGGCAGACTCCGCTGAAGCCCCACAACAGGAATGAAATCAGCGCAATGGCATAAAAGGGAAATTTATCCCATATTCTTTTTCCCTTGCTTTTGGTCTTTTTGTTACAGCAGCAGTGCTTTGAGTACACCTCGTCGTCAGCGTAAACATTTCCCTGCGAGTCGGTGTAAACACGCTTTGCGCCGTTTTCCTCAACAAATACTCCGTTTTTGTCCACGCTTACCCTCGCTCCGCTGCTGTCGGCAACATGAACTCCGTCCTTGAGACTGATGTGCACATGGTCGCCGTCCTTTGAATCAATATGTATTCCGTTTTTAAAGGAAATCTTATCAACCTTGTGATATGATTTGTCCTCGCCCTCTGTAGTTTCTTCCTCCTGATTCGGCTCCTGTGCGGCTGTCTGCCGGGTTTCCTGCTCAGGCTCTGTTTTTTTCTCACCCTTTAAAAGCTCATCAAGCGAAACACCGTAAATCTCGGCAAGCAAAATAAGGTTGTCGGTGTCGGGAGACGCCTCTGCTCGTTCCCACTTTGATACCGCCTGACGGCTTACACCTATTTTCTCGGCGAGAGCTTCTTGGCTTAGGCTTGATTTCTTTCTGTATTGCAAAAGTCTGTTTGCTGTTTCAATGTTCATAAAAACCCTCTTTTCAAAATTGCTTGTCAGCTTATTGCTGTAGCTAAATAATAGCTGTAAACCGATGTTATCCGCCATATATTTTAGTTTTCATTTGTGCAACTCCCGGTTGCGGAGTATAATAACAGCAATATATTGCAATAAAATAACACAATATCCTTAATATCGGATTAAGGATTGACCGATGAAAGAAATTCGTCTGATATGATAATAACATTATCTCTTGAAGAAATCAATAAGATTGTCATACAAAAATCTGCAAGCAAAATGTGTAAATATACTTTTGGGGCGAAATAATCAGTCTTTTCCTAAACCGATTAAAAGTTTTTAATTAGGCTGTCCGGTAAGTTTTTCTCCGCATAAAAGCAAAAGGGCTGCCGCAGGCTTTCCTACGACAGCTCGTCTGTAATTATTTTCAGTGCCTTTTCTGCGTCAGCCTCGCTAAGCTGAGGTGTATCGCCGAGAGGATACTCCCTGCCCAAGGCTTCATACTTTGCTTTTCCGAGGGTGTGATAAGGCAAAATCTCAATTTTTTCAAGATT
>CALYYZ010000207.1 GCA_945607165.1 uncultured Ruminococcus sp.
ACTCATAATCTGTGACAACCTCCGGATAATCCTCCACAGTAAAACCCATTGATCTGAAAATTGTTTCACACTGCCTTTGTACCAGGGTGATAGGATGATATGAGCCTCTCTGTAAATCGACCGGAGTAGTGATATCAAATCGAGGCATAGAAGCAATTTCCTTTTGCACCTCGTACTCCTTTAATTCGGCGGTTTTGTTTTCAATCATCTCTGCCGCCTCGCCCTTTAAGGCATTGACCTGAGCTCCGAATGTCTTTTTCTCTTCATGAGAAAGCTCCTTCATACCCTTTAACAAAGCTGTAATGCTTCCCTTTTTTCCGAGATATTCAACTCTGATTTTGTCGAGAGCAGCTAAATCGGTAACTGCTGAGAGCTTTTCGGCAAGCTCATTTTTTAAAACAAGAATTTTGTCGTTCATAAAAACCTCCGATAAAATAATAAAGTCCCTGCGTATTAACGCAGGGACGAAAAAAATCCGCGGTACCACCCTGATTTTTGCATCATAGAGAAGCAAACACTTCCTTGACATTTAACGGTGTCAGCCGTTGAGACCTACTGAAAATTCAGCCTCACCGCTCAGGAGTGAACTTCACAAGTGAGCTTCCGAAATGTGCTTTCAGCCATGGCACATACTCTCTGAATCGGTCGGTCAAGCGCTACTCTCTCCGTCATTGCGTTATCTTCTTTATATGATAACACCAAATTATTTTTTTTGCAACAGTTTTTTCCGAATGATAATAAATATTTATAGATTATTAAAACAAATATTTACCGAGTAATAACAAATATAAACAAAATAGTGTTAAAACTGAAAAAGTCAAAGAAGAATTCTCAGTTTTTTATAAGTATCGTGTAAAATTTTATATTTTTTGTAGAATTTATTGACATTTATTCCAAAGCGTATTATAATATAAGTGTGTTAAGAATTTAACAATATTTTAATTTTAGGAGGAGATTAACATGGCAAGATTCACACTGCCAAGAGATTTGTACTATGGACAAAACGCTTTGGAGAACCTGAAAAATCTTTCAGGTAAAAGAGCTATTGTTGTTTCAGGCGGCAGCTCAATGAGAAAAGGCGGCTTTTTAGACAAGACAGAGGCTTATCTTAGAGAAGCCGGCATGGATGTAAGATTTTTTGAGGGTGTTGAGCCTGATCCGTCGGTTGAGACGGTTATGAAGGGTGCAGCTGCTATGACAGAGTTTGAGCCTGACTGGATTATTTCAATAGGCGGCGGCTCACCGATTGACGCTGCAAAGGCTATGTGGGCATTCTATGAATATCCTGAAACAACCTTTGAGGATTTATGCACTCCCTTCAACTTCCCCAAGCTAAGAACAAAGGCTCGCTTCTGTGCTATTCCTTCAACTTCGGGTACTGCTACAGAGGTAACTGCTTTCTCGGTTATTACTGACTATGCTAAAGGAATCAAATATCCTTTGGCAGACTTTGAGATCACACCCGATGTTGCTATTGTTGATCCTGCTTTGGTTGAAAGTCTGCCTGTTAAACAGGTTGCATACACCGGTATGGACGCACTGACTCATGCTATTGAAGCATATGTTTCAACTCTTAACAGCCCGTTTACAGATCCTTTGGCAATTAAGGCTATTGAAATGGTATTTGATTATCTGCCGGCATCATACAACAAAGATATGGATGCAAGAGAACAAATGCACTATGCTCAGTGTCTTGCCGGTCAGGCATTTTCTAATGCGCTTTTGGGTATTGTTCATTCAATGGCTCACAAAACAGGAGCAGCATTCTCAACAGGTCATATCCCCCACGGCTGTGCAAATGCAATCTATCTGCCTTATGTAATTAAGTATAATGCTCATGAGCCTGAGGCTATGAGAAGATATGCCGATATCGCAAGAAGAGTTGGTCTTGGCGGAACATCAGAAAAAGCTCAGGTTAACGCACTCATTGATAAAATCGAGGAGTTCAACCGTGCTATGAATATTCCCAAGACAATTCAAGAGTTCGGTGTTAAAGAAGATGAATTCCTTGAGAAGCTCGACTCTATTGCAGAGAACGCTGTAGGTGATGCTTGCACAGGTTCAAACCCGAGATCAATTACTCCCGAGCAGATGGCTAAGCTCTTTAAGTGCACCTTCTACGGTACAGAGGTTGATTTCTAATTATACCTATACATAGTGTTTTAAGCGGTGCGAAAATTCGCACCGCTTGTTTTTACATAGTAATTGAAAAGTATTATGCAAAAAAACAAATAGTTTTTCAAATAAATTTTTCAAAAAAGATATTTTAGTGTTGAAATTACAAATAAAGTGTAGTATAATTACTCCTGAACTTAATAGAATTCTTATCAAGAGTGACTGAGGGGACAGGCCCAACGAAGTCCGGCAACCTGCATTTGCAAGGTGCTAATTCCTGCGGATTTACCGAAAGATGAGTAAAATATGTGCCTTTCGGTTGAAAGGCACTGTTTTTTTGCAATTTTTTATAAAGGAGTAATTTATTATGGCTAAGCACTTATTTACATCTGAATCTGTTACAGAAGGACATCCCGACAAGGTATGCGACCAGATTTCCGACGCTGTACTTGA
>CALYYZ010000208.1 GCA_945607165.1 uncultured Ruminococcus sp.
CATCTTTGAATTGTACAAGACTCATAGTAAATCACCCTGTTTCCAAAACTAATATCAGTATGTGTGGTCACAAATCTCATTTATTTTATCACGAAGCTTTAAAAAATCGTCAAAAGCGTCGGGTTTTCTGCGAGGATCACGCAACACAGCGGCAGGATGAAGCATTGCCATCATCAAAACCCCGTTTTTCTCAAACCACTGTCCATGCTCCTTGGTAATCTTAATATCCGGCTTAATTATCCTGCCTGCGGCAATTCTTCCCAGACAAACAATTATCTTCGGCCTTATCATTTTCACCTGCGCCCTCAGCCAGTCAATGCACATTTCCTGTTCCTCAGGCTTTGGGTCTCGGTTTTTCGGAGGTCGGCATTTTACAATATTTGCAATATATATATTTTTATTCCTGTCCAGATCGACTGCAATGAGCATTTTGTCGAGCAGCTTTCCTGCCCTTCCGACAAACGGCTCGCCCTGCAAATCCTCGTTTTCACCGGGTCCCTCGCCGATAAACATAACCTCGGCATTTTCACTTCCGACCCCGACAACAACATTACTTCTTGTTTCGCAAAGCTCGCACCTTTTGCACTGCTCGCAGGCAGTCTTTAATTCTTCCCAAGTATTATACACAATAATTATCCTCTCTTATAAGGTACCGCACAATTAAATTTGCGGTTATACTTTTATTTTATCGCCAAAAAGCCTGCCTGTAAATATGACATCCACAGAATCTCAACTTCTTTAAAGCCTGTTTCAGAAAGCAAGTTTAGGTGCTCCTCAATAGTTATCGGGAAAACCTCACTGCCTCGCCTGTTCATATGCGACTGTGCTTCTTCCTCAGACTTATTGTTATCTAAAAGATATTTCTTCCAGCGTTTTACCGCCAGCTTGTCACAAGCCTTCCCGGATAACGCTATATTCTCAAAGGTTATGTAAACTCCGTTTTCTTTTAATGCTTCATAGCACCTTTCGGTTGCCTCTTTTCGTTGTAATCTATTTAGGTAATGATGTGCCTGAACAGCAGTTACTATATCAAAGCAGTTCTTAAAATCCAGCTGCTGTGATGAAGCATTTATGTATTCTGTTCCTTGGTAATCCTTCAGCTTTTCCCTTGATTTTTCAAGCATTGCGGCTGACGGATCGGATAGAGTTAATTCAACAGAATCAAAATTTTTCAATATCTTTTGTGCAAGAATTCCTGTTCCGCAGCCTGTATCAAGCCAGCGGATTTTACTCAGATTAAGACACCTTGCCACATCTAAAACCTGATTATGAAACTCAGAATAGTACGGCAAAACAGAATTAATGCGGCTGTCATAATCATTTGAAGTGTATGATGATAAATTATCCTTCACAAAAATTATCCTTTCCTTGTATAAACCGTTGAAATTTGTAATAATTAGTAGTAAAATATAACCATACAGCCGTAAGGCTGAATCTAAGAAACGGTGGTTTTATTTATGAAAGTAATGGTTGAAACATCCGCTCATCATCTTCATGTTACCAAGGAAACCCTTGAGGCTCTTTTCGGTAATGGCGCAACACTCACAAACAAAAAGGATCTTTCCCAGCCCGGTCAGTTTGCCTGTGTTGAGAAGGTAACTGTTGTAGGTCCGAGAGGAGAAATGAAAATGTCTATACTCGGTCCCGAGAGAAGCGCAGATCAGGTTGAGATTTCACTCACCGACGCAAGAAAGCTCGGCATTGCTGCTCCCGTAAGAGAGTCCGGAGATATCGCAGGCACTCCCGGCTGCAAGCTTGTAGGTCCCGAGGGCGAGGTTGAAATTGATTGCGGAGTTATCGCTGCAAAAAGACACATTCACCTTGATCCCGAAACAGCCTCACAGTTTGGTCTTGCGGACAAGCAGATTGTTTCGGTAAAGGTTGGAGAAGACACAGGAAGAGCAACCGTATTCGGAGATGTTGTTATTCGTGTCAGCCCGAGCTATGCTCCTGCAATGCACATTGACACAGATGAGTCAAATGCAGCAGGTCTCGGCTGCACCGTTGACGGTGAAATAATCGCATAACCTATATACTTCTGTAACCAACTGTCCGGGGTAAGCCTCGGGCAGTTTTTTATTTATATGAGACTGCTTTTTATATTAACAGGTTATACTAAAAACATCTTTTCGACATATTAATTGGAACTCAGTGTGAGGAAGGTATGAAGAAAATCGGGGAAGATTTCTCTCCAGGCTTTTTCATTATGCTCGTTTTCGAGCAATACAACCTCATTTAGCCTTTCAAAGTTTATTGCTGACTCGCACAAAATATCATATACCGATTCAGTGCTCTGAAAAATTCTCTGTTCAAGCTCATCACCCGCACCCGTATAGATATAGAAATAAGGTGAATCATAGGTTATTTTTTCCGAAATATACTCTCTTAAGGCCTGCTGAGTATAAAGTAGGAACGCAGGAGAAAATGCACCGATGCAGCCGAACAGATCACTGTGCTGAGTACCCTCAAAAAATGCCTGTAAGCCACCCGATGAGCTTCCGCAAACGGCTCTGCCGCTTTTGTCGGTTCTCACCGGAAAATTTGCCTCAACATAGG